>NZ_JBGNUT010000044.1:0-68313 GCF_041951385.1 Actinomadura sp. NTSP31
TCAAGGGTGGACGAAGTCCATCGCGAAGCGACGCCGAAGGCGCCCTTGACTTTGGAGGGGCGGCCCCGTACGCCAGCGCCACCCCACCGCACGGCCGACCCCTCACCCCTCGTCCCGAACACCCTTCTCGTCCATGACGGCGTGCGTCGGTGGGTGAGGCCGTCGAGGAGGGAGCTGCTGTCGGCTTTGGTCTGGTCGCGGTCAGCGTTGGGCGGCGGCATCGGCGGCTGCTGGGCGATGAGGTGTTTCTTGGCTTCAAGGCCGCGCTGGGGCAGGTCGCGGGGGCGCGGCGCGAATGGGAACGGGGCTCGGGCGGTGTCGGTTGACGCGGTGGTCGTGCAGATAGTCACTCTTCCGGCATTGTGGGCAAATGGTGCTTATGGAATGGTGGCCATCGCCGTCGAGGTGAAGGGAAGCGCCATGCCGGGGATCACGCAGCGGTCGACGAAGGAACCCGTGGTGAAGACGCGGTTCCTGTCCCACGGGACGCTCAAGATCACCGATGTCGCGGCCACCCGGCGGTTCTACGAGGAGGTCCTCGGCCTGGAGGTCGTCCAGCCGATGAAGGCGGCGCTCTACATTCGTCTCGGTGGCGATCACACGTATGTCTGCGTGGAATCGAAGCCGGATCGGCCGGATATGCCGCTGCTCTATCACAATGGGCTGGACGTGGGCAGCGATGAGGAAGTGGACGAGGCGTTCCGGGCCATCAGTGCGGTCCAGGACGAGTACGGCGTCAAGGAGCTGAACAAGCCGGTGCGGCAGCACGGCGTGTACTCGTTCTACCTGAAGGACCTCGACGGGAACTGGTGGGAGATCGGGCATCTGCCGCCCGGCGGTTACCGGTTCCGGTTCGCCGATCCCCGCAACGACCTGACGGGGCGTACCGACCTGACGGCCGCGGAGGTCAAGGACGTGTTCGTCAACCCGCACCTGGAGGAGTGACCCGCGCGCGAGGGCGCGGGTCACTCCGGGCTCAGCGGCTGCGGGCGACCTCGGCGGCGACGGCGCGGAAGGCCGGGAGCGTCTCGCCTTCGTCGGGGTTGAGGAACGTGCTCTTGACGATCACGACGTGGTACTTCGTCGAGACGTAGATGAGCTGTCCGCCGAGGCCGCTGGCGTAGTAGCCGTTGTCGCCGTCGACCCACCAGCCGAGCCCGTAGGACGGGCTGACGCCGGAGGGCGTGCCGACCTGGGAGACCCATGAGGCGGGGACGACGCCGCGTCCGCCGTCCAGCATCAGTTTGCCGAAGCGGGCGAAGTCGCGGTCGGTTGCGTAGATGCAGCAGTAGCCGAGGGCGTCGCCGTGGGAGTCGTTGCCGACGTAGGCGGTGGCGGCCATGCCGCCGGGGCCCCAGATCTTCTCCTGGAGGTACCGGTAGTAGGGCTGGCCGGTGGCCTTCTGCAGGACGAGGGCGAGCACGGCGGTGTTGAGGCTCGTGTAGTTGAACTGGGTGCCCTGGTCGACGGCCTTGGTGCGGGTGGCGGCGAACTGCAGGGTGCTGTAGAGGCCGAGGCTGACACCGACATGCAGCGGGACGTCGTCGACGGTCTCGTTCCACCCGATTCCGGACGCCATGCGGAGGAGGTTCCGGATCGTCACGGCCCCGTAGGCGGTGTTCGCGAGTTCGGGGACGTAGGCGCCGGCCGTGTCGTCGATGGAGTGGATCTTCCCCTCGCCGAGGGCGACGCCGATCGCGTCGGCGGTGTAGGACTTGGCCATCGACCAGGACTGGAACAGCGTGTCCTTGGAGTAGCCGGGCGCGTACCACTCGTCCAGGATCGTGCTGCCGTCCAGGACGACGAAGCCCTGCGCGGCGCGGTTCAGGTAGTCCTGCACGGTGTGCGTCTGGCCGTTGTAGGTGTAGGTGACCTTGCCGAGGTCGTGCGGGTCGCTGGTCAGTTCGACCGGGTTCGCGGACGGCGTGAGCGGGTCGAAGTTCGGCAGTTGCGCCGCCGCGAGGGCGGACGCGGTGGACGGCGCGACCGGCGGGCCGGGCGAGCCGGGCGTGGCGGAGGCGGGTGCGGCGGTGAGGCCGAGGGTGAGGGCGGTGGCCAGGGCGAACGCGGCGGGTCTGCGGCGCATGGGGGCTCCCGGGGTGGGCTGGTCGGGCATGCGACACCGAATCGAATAGCGAGCGTTTCCGATTCGGCCTACCGGAAGGTAACTCCACGGGCCGCGTCCGCACCATGGCCAACGGTGACAAACCGGGGCGCGGAAACCGCACAGCGGGTAGGGGGAGGGCATGCCGGAGCTTCCCGACGTCGAGGGTTTCCGCCGCGTGCTCGCCGCGCACACCGGCGACCGCATCCGGTCGGTCGAGGTGCGCGACGCCGGCGTCCTGCGCGGGGTGAGCGCCGGGCGGCTGGGCCGCGCGCTGCGCGGGCACCGGTTCGAGGAGCCGCGCAGGCGCGGGAAATGGCTGGTCGCGCCGGTGCAGGGGCCGGTGCTGATGCTGCATTTCGGGATGACCGGGTCGCTGTCGTGGCATGCCGGCGGCGAGCCGGCCCACCCGCACGACCGGGTGATCTGGCGCTTCGGGGACGGCGAGCTGCGCTATCGCGACATGCGCAAGCTGCAGGGCGTTCGGCTCGCCGAGGACGGCGACGAGGCGGAGCGGCGGCTCGCCGACCTCGGACCCGACGCGCTCGACCTCTCGCGGGACGGCCTCGCCGAACGGCTGGGAGGCCGGCGGGGCCGGCTCAAGAGCGCGCTGACGGACCAGTCGGTGATCGCCGGTCTCGGCAACCTGCTGGCCGACGAGATCTGCTGGCGCGCCCGCATCAACCCGCTCCGCCGGGCCCGGGACCTGGACGGCGACGAGATGAAGGCCCTGCACAGGGCGATGCGGGACGTCCTGCGCCGGTCGGTCGAGGCGGAGCGGGTGCCGCCCCGCCGCACCTGGCTGACCGGGGCGCGTGACGACCCGGAGGGCGTCTGCCCGCGCTGCGGCACGCGGCTGTCCCGCCGCCGCGTCTCCGGGCGGATGACGGTGTGGTGCGGGCACTGCCAGCCCGCGTGAGCGTCCGGGGCCGTGAGTGGCCGGAGGGTCGCAGTGGCCTTACCTGGCGGGGCGGTTGTGGTCGGGTGTGCCGAGTTCGACTAACTTATTGCGAGAAGGTCGCAACTGCGGCATCTGTGCGTCGTTGAGCGTGAGTGGGTGGGCATGCACATTCCGGACGGATACCTGAGTCCGCAGACCTGCGCGGTGGGGTACGCCATCACCGTGCCGGCCTGGGCGGTCGCGGTCCGCCGCGTGCAGCGCGTGGTCCGCAACCGGCACGTGCCGACGCTGGCCGTGCTGGCCGCCGTCAGCTTCCTGGTGATGATGTTCAACATCCCGATCCCGGACGGCACCACCGCGCACGCGATCGGCGCGACGATCATCGCGATCCTGCTGGGACCGTGGGCGGCGGTGCTCGCGGTCAGCGTGGCGCTCGGCTTCCAGGCCCTGCTGTTCGGGGACGGCGGCGTGCTGGCGTTCGGCTTCAACTGCGCGAACATGGCCGTCCTCGCCCCCTTCGTCGGGTACGGGGTGTACAAGCTGATCGCCGGACGGTCCGCGCTGACCGCCCCGCGCCGGGCGCTCGCGGCGGCCGTCGGCGGGTACGCGGGGATCAACGCGGCGGCGTTCGCGGCGGCGATCGAGTTCGGCGTCCAGCCCGACCTGTTCCACAACGCGGCGGGCGCGCCGCTGTACGCGCCGTACCACCTGGACCAGACGATCCCGGCGATGATGCTGGCGCACCTGACCATCGCGGGGATCGCCGAGGGGATCCTCACCGGCGGCGTCGTGGCCTACCTGCAGCGCGCCAACCTTCCGCTGCTGCGCGTCAACCACGCGGGCGTCGCGGCGGACGGAGAGAAGGCGGCGCCGCCGCGCCGGGGCCGCCCGCTGCGCGTCGCGCTGGGCGCGGTGGCGGTGATGGCCGTCCTCACGCCGCTCGGCCTGCTGGCGCCCGGCGGCGCGTTCGGCGAGGACGCCCCGGAGGACCTCGACCTGCACAAGTACGGCCTGTCGGCGGTGCCGAGCGGGCTGAACAAGTACAACGGCTTCTGGCACCACGCGCTGTTCGAGGGCTACGACTTCACCTCGGACGCGCATCCCACGATCGGCTATATCGTCTCCGCGGTCGTCGGCATCGCGATCGTGGGCGCCGCGATCTTCCTGATCACCGCGGCCGTCCGCTGGGCGGCGGCCCGGCGCGGCGCGGCCCGTCAGGAGACGGCGGAACAGTCGTGAGCGAAGCGAACCGGGGGGCGCGGGGGGTCGTCCCCCCTCGGGAGGTGCAGTCGTGAGCGCGTCCACGGGAGGAACAGTCGTGAGCGAGCAGGCCGTTGGTGAGCGGGTCCAGGTGCCGCAGTGGCTGCTCCAGAAGGAACTGGCGATGTGCCCGTGCGGGTGCATCGGCAAGCGCAGGAAGGGCGGCTACCTGCGCAAGACGCTGAACGGCGGCGCGGGACTGCTCCGGCAGGTGATGTTCAGCGACGACACGGCGCGGCGGCGCGGCCTGCTGCAGCGCGTCGACCCGCGGGTGAAGTTCGTCTCGATGATCGTGCTGCTGGTCGCCGCGGGGCTGGCCCGCAACATCCCGACGCTCGTCGCCGTCTACGCGGTGACGCTGGCGCTGGCCGCCGCGTCCAGGCTGCCGGTCGGGTTCTTCATCAAGCGGGTCTGGCTGTTCGTGCCGATCTTCACGGGGATCGTCGTGCTGCCCGCGACGCTGTCCGTGGTCACGCACGGGGACGTGGTGCTGACACTGTGGCACTGGCACGGCCGGGCGGAGGGGTTCACCAGCCAGGGGCTGACGTCCGCGGGCCTCGTCGTCAGCCGGGTCGCGGTGTCGATCTCGCTGGTGGTGCTGCTGACCCTGACGACGCCGTGGGTGCGGCTGCTGGCGGCGCTGCGCTCGGTCGGCGTCCCGCGGATCTTCATCCTGATCATCGGGATGGCGTACCGGTACATCTTCCTGCTGCTCAACACCGTCACCGACATGTACCAGGCCCGCACGTCCCGTACGATCGGGGCGGCCAAGCACGACGGCGGCGCCCGCGCCTTCCTCGGCGCCAGCGGCGGCGCGCTGTTCGGCAAGGCCAACCAGCTGTCGGAAGAGGTGCACCAGGCGATGACGGCGCGCGGTTACCGCGGTGACGCCCGGACGCTCCAGGCGTTCCGGCTGACCGGCTTCGACATCGCCGCGGCCCTCTGCTGCGCCGCGCTGGCCGCGGCGATACTCATCGGGGATCACTTCCTTGGCAACTAACCCGGAGACGGTCGCGCCCGTGACCGGCGCGGCCGGCGTCACGTTCGAGTGCCGCGAGGTCAGCTACTCCTATCTCGACCGCTATCCCGCGCTGGACGGGGTGTCGCTGACGGTCCGCCCCGGGGAGCGGGTCGCGCTGCTCGGCGCGAACGGCTGCGGCAAGTCGACCCTGCTCAAGCTGCTGGACGGGCTGGTCTTCCCGAGCTCGGGCGAGTTCACCGCGTTCGGCCAGCCGGTCACCGAGGACACCCTGGAGGACGAGCAGTTCTCGCAGGCGTTCCGGTCCCGGGTCGGGTTCGTGTTCCAGAACTCCGACGCGCAGGTGTTCTCGCCGAACGTCCGCGAGGAGATCGCGTTCGGGCCGCTCCAGCTCGGCCTGAACGCGGACGCGGCGTCCGCGCGGGTCGACGAGGTGCTCGCGATGCTCGGCATCGAGGCGCTCGCCGACCGGGCGCCGTTCCAGCTGTCGGGCGGCCAGAAGAAGCGGGTCGCGATCGCGTCCGTGCTGGCCACGAACCCCGAGGTGCTGCTGTTCGACGAGCCGACGGCGGCGCTCGACCCCCGCTCGCAGTACTGGCTGACCGACCTGATCGAGCAGCTCGGCGCCGCCGGGAAGACGATCGTGCACGCGACCCACGACCTGGACGCGCTGCCCCGCATCGCCGACCGCTGCGTGGTCTTCTCCGAGGAGCACCGGATCGTCGCGGAGGGGGCTCCGGAGGAGATCCTCGCCGACCGCGGCCTGCTGCTGTCGGTCAACCTGATCCATCCCGGTACCCGCCTCTGACCGCGCGCCCCCGGCAGGGCGCTCACCTGGTGTTTCCGGCGCACCCGCGTGGGCACGGTCCAGACCGTTGCCATCGTGGGACCGAAGCAGGGGGACGGGAGGTTCTCAATGACGGCGTGGTACGGATCCGGCGGGATGGACCCGTTCGAGGAGATGCTCGCCCGGTTCTTCGGGACCCGGGCGCATCGGCGGCCGACCGAGCGGATCAACCTCGCCCGGCTGATGAGCGAGCCCGCCCGCGAGCTCGTCCGGGACGCGGCGACGCGGGCGGCGGAGTGGGGCAGCCGCGACCTGGACGCCGACCACCTGCTGTGGGCGGCGACGCGGCAGCAGGGCACCCGGCACTGGCTGGAGCGCGCCGGCGCCGACCCCGACGCGATCCAGCACGAGATCGAGAACCACGCGTACCGGGGGGAGCCGCGCGAGGCCCAGCCCGAGCTGACCCCGGCCGCCAAGCGCGCGCTGCTCGACTCGCACCAGGTCTCGCGCGCGCTCGGGTCGTCCTATATCGGTCCCGAGCACCTGCTGTTCGCGCTGGCGCTGGACCGCGGTTCCAGCGCGGGACGCATCCTCGACGCGGCGCACGTCACCCCGGACACGCTGCAGTCGGCGGCCGCGGGCGGCGGCGGGCAGCCGCCGGGGAACGGCGGGAACGGCCACTCCGAGACGCCGACGCTGGACGAGTTCGGCCGCGACCTGACGGCGCTGGCCCGGGAGGGCCGGATCGACCCGGTGATCGGCCGGGACGAGGAGATCGAGGAGACCGTCGAGGTCCTGTCGCGGCGCACGAAGAACAACCCGGTGCTGATCGGCGACCCCGGCGTCGGCAAGACCGCGATCGCGGAGGGCCTCGCGCAGCGGATCGTGGACGACGACATCCCGGAGACGCTGCGCGGGAAGCGGATCGTCCAGCTGGACCTGTCCGGCGTCGTCGCGGGCACCCGGTACCGGGGCGACTTCGAGGAGCGGCTGAAGAAGGTCGTGGACGAGATCCGCGCGCACGCCGACGAGCTGGTGGTGTTCATCGACGAGATCCACACCCTCGTCGGGGCGGGCGGCGCGGAGGGCGCGATGACCGCCGGGAACATGCTGAAGCCGGCGCTGGCGCGCGGCGAGCTGCACGTGGTCGGCGCGACGACCGTGGACGAGTACCGCCGCAACATCGAGAAGGACGCCGCGCTGGAGCGCCGCTTCCAGCCGATCATGGTGCCGGAGCCGTCCGCCGACGACAGCATCGAGATCCTGCGCGGGCTGCGGGACCGGTACGAGGCGCACCACCAGGTCCGCTACACCGACGAGTCGCTGGTCGCGGCCGTCGACCTGTCCACCCGCTACCTCACCGACCGGTTCCTGCCGGACAAGGCGATCGACCTGATCGACCAGGCGGGGGCGCGGGTGCGGCTGCGGTCCGGGACGCGCGACGGCGGGCGCCGCGAGCTGGAGGACCGGCTCGACCGGCGGCGCCGCGAGAAGGACCAGGCCGTCGCGGACGAGGACTACGAGAAGGCCAAGGAGCTGCGCGACGAGATCGGCCGGCTGCAGGACGACCTGGCGGGGATGCGCGACGACCACGAGCCGGTCGGCGTCCCCGAGGTGACCGCCGAGGACATCGCCGAGGTGGTGTCGCGGATCTCCGGCGTCCCGGTGACGCAGCTGACGCAGGCCGAGCGGGAGCGGCTGTCCCGGCTGGAGGAGCACCTCCACCAGCACGTCATCGGCCAGGAGGACGCGGTCGCGGCGGTCGCGCGGGCCGTCCGGCGGTCGCGCGCGGGGATGGGCGACCCGGACCGCCCGATCGGCGGGTTCCTGTTCCTCGGCCCGACCGGCGTCGGCAAGACCGAGCTGGCCAAGGCGCTCGCGGAGGCGCTGTTCGGCAGCCGGGACCGGATGATCCGGTTCGACATGAGCGAGTTCCAGGAGCGGCACACCGTCAGCCGGCTGATGGGCGCGCCGCCCGGATACGTCGGCTACGAGGAGGCCGGGCAGCTCACCGACGCGGTGCGGCGGCAGCCGTACTCGGTGATCCTGCTGGACGAGATCGAGAAGGCGCACCAGGACGTGTTCAACGTCCTGCTCCAGCTGCTGGACGACGGGCGCCTCACCGACGCGCAGGGCCGCACCGTCGACTTCCGCAACACCGTGGTGATCATGACGAGCAACCTCGGCTCCGACCTGATCACCGGCCGGACCGAGATCGGGTTCGGCGGCCGGGAGGGCGAGGACACCGCGCTGCGCGACCGGATCATGCGGCGGCTGCGCGAGTCGTTCCGGCCCGAGTTCCTCAACCGGATCGACGAGATCATCGTGTTCCAGCGGCTGGAGGCGGGCCAGCTCCGGCAGATCACCGACCTGCTGCTGGACGAGACGCGCCGCCGGCTCCGCGCCCAGCACGTCACCGTGTCGTTCACGCCGGAGGCCGTCGACTGGATCGCCGAGCGCGGCCACCAGCCGGAGTTCGGCGCGCGCCCGCTGCGCCGCACCATCCAGCGCGAGGTGGACGACCAGCTGTCGGACCTGCTGCTGGCCGGCGACCTCGAGCACGGCCGGCACGTGGAGGTGTCGGCGGCGCCCGGCGGCCTCCAGTTCGACGTGACCACGGCGGCGAGCCCGGCGGACGAGACCATCACCTCCCGCTAGCCCGCTCCGGGCCTCATATGGCCGATGCCGGGCCCCTTGAGCGGACCGGCATCGGGCATATACGGCTCAGCCGGCGTGAGGAGGGGCGCGTGCGACCGCCAGGGATCAGCAAGCCGCCGTTCGCGATCGTCCTCGCCGCCGCTGCCGCCGTGCTGTGCGCCTGTGGCGGCGGTGGCGATTCGGGCGCCTCGCCCACCCCGAGCAGGACGACCGCCGCCCCCGGCACGCCGTCCCCGACGATCACGAGGGACTTCGCCCCGACCCCGAGCGCGCCGTCGGGCACCGCGTCCCATGGCTCGGGACGCTGCCGCTCTGACGACCTGAAGGCGCGCATCGGCACCGCCGGACCCGCGGCCGGGCAGCGCTACGCCTTCCTCACCCTCACGAACACCTCCGGCTCGGCCTGCCACGTCTACGGCTACGTCGGGATGCTGCTGCTCACCGCGTCCGACCACCCGATCCCCACCCGCGTCGAGCGGCTCTCCCCGCCGGGTCCGCAGACGGTCAGGCTCCAGCCCGGCGGGAGCGCCCACGCGCGCCTGCAGTGGACGGTCGTCCCCGGCGCCCGCGAACCGGCGCACGGAGCCTGCGCCCCCACCCCGGGCCTCGCCTGGATCACCCCGCCGGACGAGCGCTCCCACCTCGCCGTCAACTGGAACCAGGGCATGGTCTGCAACAACGGCCACATCTCCACCACCGCGCTCCAACCCGGCGCAGCCCCCAACTGACCCAGGGCGGCGGGCACCGTTTCGGCGGGGAGGGCGCGGGGAGGGCAGTGGGTGGGCGGAGCGCGGTGCGGCGGGGTGACGGCGGGGGGCGTGGGAACTCTGGATCGGCGGGCGCTGCTCAAGCTGTCCGCAGGCGGGCTCGCCGTGCGTGCGGCCGGCGGCCCCGCGTTCGTCCGGCGGCGGACGGGGCCCGTTCCGCCGGCGTTCTCCGTGCCGATGCGCGTGCCGGTCGAGGCGCGGCCGGTGCGGTCGACGCGCGAGGCCGACCACTACCGGCTCGTCGCGGCACCGGCGCTGGCCGAGATCCTGCCCGGGGTGCGGACGCCGGTACTGGCCTATAACGGGGCGTTCCCCGGCCCCACCATCCGGGCGCGGGCCGGACGGCGCGTGGTGGTCGAGCACGTGAACCGCCTGGACGAGCCGACGACGGTGCACCTGCATGGAGGCGAGGTCCGGCCGGAGGACGACGGCGGCCCGATGGACCTCGTCGAGCCCGGGAGGGCCAGGCGGTACCGCTATCCGAACGGGCAGCGGGCGGCGACGCTCTGGTATCACGACCACGCGCACCATCTGGAATCGGAGCACGTGTACCGGGGGTTGGCCGGGACCTATCTGCTGCATGACGAATGCGAAGCGGGGCTTGGGCTGCCGAGCGGATGCTTCGACGTGCCGATCGTCCTCAAGGACGCCCGTTTCGGTGGTGACGGCTCCCTGATCTACATTCCCGAGGACTTCGAGGGCCGCAACACGATTCTCGTCAACGGGCGCCCTCAGCCGTATTTCCGCGTGGCGGCGCGCAAGTACCGGTTGCGGTTGCTGAACGCGGCGAACATGCGTTTCTTCAAGGTGGAGTTGTCGACCGGCGACGCCTTCCAGCAGATCGCCACCGACCGCGGGCTTATGGAGGCGCCGCTGACCACGACCTCGGTTCCGCTGTCACCCGGCGAGCGCGCCGACATCGTCGTGGACTTCTCCAGGTACGTGCCCGGCGCGCAGGTCGTGCTCCGCGACGGGTTCTCCATCCGGCCGTCCACCGACGGCATTCTCCGCTTCGACGTGTGCGAAGGCGTCCGGGACGACAGCCGCGTCCCGGAGCGACTCGCGGCCCTGCCCGCCCTGCGCCCGGCCACTGTCGCCCGCGAATTCCGGCTCTCCATGGACAAGAGGACGGGCATGGGATTCATCAACGGCAGGGCGTTCGACGCCGGCCGGATCGATTTCACCGTCGAGCGCGGCGCCGCCGAGACGTGGCGGATCGTCAACGAGAACCAGGTGGTCCAGCACAATTTCCATGTCCATCTGGCCGATTTCCGGGTGCTGGACCGCGGCGGCGGGCCGCCGATGCCGACCGAGGACGGGCTGAAGGACACCGTGATGGTGCGGCCGGGCGAGTCCGTCGGCGTCCGGGTGGCGTTCGATCCCGCGTTCGGCGGCGACTACCTCTACCACTGCCACATCATCGACCATTCGGCGATGGGGATGATGGGGCGGTTCAGGATCGCCGGCGGCGGCTGAGCCGCGCGCCGTCCGCGCGGGGCTGACTACCATGAGGCGGCCAGTGTCCGTGCGCAGGAAGCGAGTCCGAGTGCCGCCGCGTAACCAGCCCACGTCCCGCCAGGCGGGCGGCGCGGCCCGTCCGAAGGGCGCCTACCACGTGGAGGCGCTCGCGAAGGGGCTGCGCATCCTCGGGCTGTTCTCCGAGCAGCGCCCGGCCATGAAGCTGACCGACGTCGTCGCCGCGACCGGCCTGCCGATGCCGACGGCGTTCCGGATGGCGTCGACGCTGGTGAGCGAGGGGTTCCTGGAGCAGCTGCCGGACGGCGCGTACCGGCCCGCGCCGAAGGTGCTCACGCTCGGGTTCTCCGCGCTGCGCAGCCTCGACATGGTGCAGCTCGCGGACGGCCCGCTGCGCCGCCTCGTCGAGGCGACCGGGCAGACGGTGAACCTCGGCGTGCTGTCCGGCGACCACGTGCTGTACCTGGTCAGGCTGCGCAACAACGACCTGGTGACGGCCAACATCCAGGTGGGGTCGCGGCTGCCGGCGGTCCGGACGTCGATGGGCAAGATGCTCCTCGCGCACCTGGACGGCGGGGAGCTGGAGCGGGTGCTGACCGGCGGGTCGTTCGCCGGGCCGGCCGGTCCGAACGCGGTGGCGTCGCTGGACGAGCTGCGCCCCGCGCTGGCGGAGGCCCGGGAGCGCGGCTGGGCGGTGCAGGACGAGGAACTGGCCTACGGGCTGCGGTCGGTGGCCGGGCCGGTCCGGGACGCGGCCGGGAAGGTGGTCGCCGCGGTGAACGTGGCGGTGCCCGCGACCGAGGTGTCCACGGCGCGGCTGCTGGAGGAGATCCGGCCGCTCGTCGAGGGCACGTGCGCGGAGATCACGATGCTGCTCGGCGGCCGCTGACGGCCCCGGACGGTCAGGCGGGGCCGCCCTTGTGGAGGCGGCCGCCCTGCATGATGACGCTCAGGTTGGCCGGGTCCTGGAGCAGCGCGACGTCCCGCGTCGGGTCGCCGTGGACGACGAGCAGGTCGGCGAGGTAGCCGTCCGCGAGGACGCCCAGCTCGTCGGCCATGTCCATGACCTCGCCACCCCACTTCGTCGCGGCGATGAGCGCCTCGGCGGGGGTGTAGCCGAACAGGTCCACGAAGAGCTGCAGGTCGCGGGCGTTGCGGCCGATGGGGGTCTGCGGGAAGCCGTAGTCGCCGCCGGGCAGGACGCGGATGCCGCGCCGCCGCATCTCCGGGTAGAGCGCGGTCTGCGCCTCCAGTTGCGCGACCGAGCCCATGCGCTCGGCCATTGCCCGGTCGATGCCGAACTCCTCGGCCTCGTGGACGTTCGCCCACATGATCCCGACGGCGGGGGCGGTGAACAGCTCGTCCTTGTGCTCTTCGAGCAGGTCGAGGGCTTCCTCGTCGGCGTACGAGCAGTGGTACACCGACCGGAACCCGTTGCGGACGGCGAGTTTGATCGACTCGGGGTTCTGCGCGTGGCAGTTCAGCCAGACGCCCGCCTCGCGCGCCGCCGCGCCGGCCGCCGCGGCCTCCTCGGCGGTGTACTGGGTCTGCATCGAGCCGCCGGGGACGAACACGTCGTCGTTGCTGAGCAGGAGCTTCACCGAGTCGAAGCCGAGCGCGGCCTGGTCGGCGATGAAGCGGGCCAGGCCGGTCGGGGTGGTGTTCTCGGCGCCGTGCCGGACGGGGTTGTTGTCGCGTTCGAAGCTGGCGGCGCGCAGCCGCGGCCCGGGCACCTCGCCGGCCGCGATCCGGTCGCGGAGCTGGACCTCCACGTTCCCGGGGGTCAGCGAGCCGGCCGAGTAGGCGCTGGTGAAGCCCGCGTCGAGGAGGATCCGGGCGTTGCGCTCGGCGAGCGCGAGGTGCTCCTCGGCCGTGGGCGGGGCGCCGAAGAACGACACGTCGACCGGCGGGTTGAAGCGGGGCTCCAGGTGCCCGACCGCCGAGGGGAACGTCAGGTGCGCGTGCCCCTCGACCAGGCCCGGCATGACGGTCGCGCCCGCGCAGTCGATCACGGTCGCGCCCTCGGGCGCGGGGGAGTGGCCCGGACGGACGGCGGCGATCCGGTCGCCCCGCACGACGACCTCGCCGGGGAACGGCTCCCGGCCGGTCCCGTCGAACACCGATCCGCCGGTGAACACGATCTCGCCCATCGCGGGCCTCCCTCAACTTTCAGTGAATGAAAGTAACTTTCTCAGTGTGGTAGCATCAGCGTAATCCAGGTCACGTCCGGACGCCACGGGCGAACTCCAGCGATTCCCGGAAGACGGCGCCGACGTCCGGCGCGTCCCGCCAGATGTGGTCCGCGCCCTCGACCTGCCGGAACTCGACCGGGACGCCGGCCGCGCGCAGCGCCTCCGCCATCCGCTCGCTCTGCGCCATCGGCACGAACCGGTCGGCCGTCCCGTGCCAGAGCTGGAACGGCGGCGCGCCCGCGTGGACGTGCGCGATCGGGCTGGCCTCGGCGGCCAGGGCCGGGACGTCGCCGGCCGGCGCGCCGAGCAGCCGCGCCTCCCGCGACGACGCGTCGCCGGGCTCGGGCATCGCGGCCAGGTCGTACACGCCATACCAGCCGACCACGGCCGCGATCCCGGGACCGGTGAGCGCGGCGAGCGCGGCCAGATGCGCCCCGGCCGACTCGCCCCACGCCACGATCCGCGACCCGTCGAACCCGTGCTCGCCGCCGTGCTCGCGCAGCCACCCGACCGCCGCCCGCACGTCCTCCAACTGCGCCGGATACCGCGCCTCGCCCGACAGCCGGTAGTCGACGGACGCGACCGCGAACCCCGCCTCGGCGATCCGCTCGAAGGGGGACGGCCGCCAGCCGGCGAACTCGCGCCCGAAGTCGCGCCGCGTCCCGCGCTGCCAGCCGCCGCCGTGGAGGAACAGCACGACCGGCGCGCCGTCCGCGGGAGGCAGGTAGAGGTCGAGGAGCAGCGGCCGGTACCCGACCTCGGCGGCGTACTCGACGCCTTCCCGGACCCGGACGCTCACCGCGCGCCCTCGGCGGCGACGAACCGCTGCGTGATGCTCCCGACCCCCTCCAGCTCGCTGACCAGGACCTCGCCCGGCCGGACGAACCGCTTCGGGGTGCGCGCGTTGCCGACGCCCGGCGGCGTCCCGGTGAAGATCAGGTCGCCGGGGAGCAGCCGGCAGACCCGCGACAGCCGGACGAGCAGCTCCGGAATGTCGTAGATCATCGACGAGGTGCGCGCGCTCTGCACCGTCTCGCCCGACAGGCTGCACGAGATCGCCAGGTCGGAGGGGTCGCCGAACGCGTCCGGGGTGACCAGCCAGGGGCCGGTCGGCCCGAAGTTCGCGTGCGACTTGGCCAGGCTGAACTGCGGCTTCGCGCCCGCGAGCTGCGCGGTCCGCTCGGACAGGTCCTGCCCGAGGGTGATCCCGGCGACGTGGTCCCAGGCGTCCTCGCGGCCGATCCGGTGGGTCTCGCGGGAGATCGCGACGACGGCCTCGACCTCCCAGTCCACCGTCTCGGACGGCAGTTCGACGTCGCAGACGGGCCCGGCGAGGCAGCTCGGGAACTTCGTGAACGTCACCGGCGCGGAGTCCGGCGGGTATCCGGCCTCGGCGGCGTGCTCGGCGTAGTTGATGCCGATCGCGAACACCTGCGCCGGGCGCGGGACGGGCGCCCCGAGGTCCTCGACGGCGAACGGCGTGCCCTGCGCGGCGTCGAGCCCGCCGGCCCAGTCGCGGAAGGCGTCCCATTCGGCGAAGACGGCCTGCGGGTCGGCGGTGAACCGGCCGCCGCTCGCCTCCGCGACGTCGATCGCAGCGTCGCCGGCCACGACGACCAGGCGGCCCTTGAGGTTGGCGACCCTCACCAGTCGACCTTCTCCGGAGCGGGCTCGCCGTGGGCGTCCTGCCAGGACACGACGTGGTTGCGCAGCGTCCCGACGCCCTCGATCTCGGCCTCGACCACGTCGCCGGGACGCAGGTAGAAGTCGAACGGGTTCGGCTGGACGGCCGCGACCCCCGAGACGGTGCCGGTGGTGATGATGTCCCCGGCGCTGAAGATCTGCGGCGAGTGGTACGCCACCAGGTGCGGGATCGACACGCGCATCTGCTTGGTGTGCCCGGTCTGCCGGACGTCGCCGTTCACCCGCAGCTGCATCGCCAGGTTCTGCATGTCGTCGATCTCGTCGGCGGTGACGATGTACGGCCCGATCGGGCAGAACGTGTCGATCGCCTTGCTGAAGGAGAAGACGCCCGACTCCATCTCGCGGCGCTGGATGTCGCGCGCGGTGATGTCGTTGAAGACGGTGAACCCGGCGATGTGCTCGACGGCCTCGTCCGGGCCGAAGAACTTGCCGGGCTTGCCGATGATGACGGCCAGCTCCAGCTCGTAGTCCAGCTCTTTGGTGAGGTGCTCGGGGTACACGATCGGGTCGTCCGGGCCGATGATCGCGTCGACGTTCTGGAAGAACACGATGCCCTTGTGCACCGGGTGCGACCAGTTGACGGCCTGGAGCTCCTCGTGGTGGTCGGCGAAGTTGCCGGCGGTGTGGAAGAACTTCTTCGGCCGGATCGGCGCGCGCAGCCGCACGTCCGCCAGCTTCAGCCGCTCGCCGGTCTCGCCGACCTTCCCGTCGCGCTCGAAGTACGCGCGGGTGGACGGGACGTCGAGCTCGATGACGTCGTCGCCGTCGAGCCGCCCGACCCGGCCCTCGTCAAAGGTGATCAGTTTCATGTCGTCCAGTTTCCTCGGTGAATGGGGGAGTCAGCAGGTCAGGGACGGTCCGGACGGCCGCGGGAGGCGCGCTTCTCGATCGCCGACAGCGCCGCGTTGACCGCGAGGGCGCCGACGCAGACGACCAGGACCATGGCGTCCAGCGCGGCGGCGCCGTGGTTGGTGATCTGGGTGGAGATGAACGTGCCGACGCCGTCCACCGAGATCATCAGCTCGGCCAGCAGCACGCCGAGCAGCGACAGCGCCGCGCCGATCTTCAGCGCGCCGATGATGTCGGGCAGGCAGGCGGGCACCACCAGGAACAGCAGCCGGCGCAGCCGCCCGGCGCCCATCGCGCGGCCGGAGTCGAGCACGGCGGGCTCGACCGCCGCGCCCGCCGTCATCGTCATGAGGATCACCGGGATGATCCCGTGGATGACGCCGAACGCGATCTCCGAGCCGTCGCCGAGGCCGAGCCAGAGCACGAACAGCGGGTACAGCGGCGCCATCGGCAGCGCGTACAGCACCGACACGACGTCGCGTCCGCCGAGGTAGACGTGCTTGTTGAGGCGTCCGAGCAGCAGCCCGATCGCGGGCCCCGCGACGGCGGTGATCGCGAACGCGATCAGGAACCGGTAGGTGGTGTATCCGACGAGGGTCAGGGAGTCGCTCTCCAGCACCTTCGGCAGGCCGTCGGCGACGATCCGGCTGGGCGAGGTGAGGTAGTCGCCGCCCGCGTCCGTCAGCCGGGTCAGCGCCTCCCACACCGCGACCAGCGCTGCGACGGTGCCCCAGCGGACGAGCTGGACCGCCGCCGCCTCCCGCGGCCGCGCGGTGCGCCGCGCGGCCGCGGGGGAGGCTCCGGTGATGGCCGTCATGTCACTTCGCCGAGACGATCTCGGTGCTGAGGTAGGCGTCCTGCGCCGGCGACGACGTCGCGATGCCGAGCTTCGGCAGCGCCTTGGCGTAGCCGGCCATGCCCGCGGCGCTGATGCCGCCGTCGGGGGTGAAGCCGCCGATCAGCGCGTCGTAGGTCTGCTCGGCGATCGGCTTCGGCATGCCGAGCTTGGACACCGCGAGGTCAACGGTCGGCTGCTTGTTGGCCTTCATCCAGGTCAGCGCCTTGGTGTAGGCGCCGGCGAGCTTCTTCAGGTTCGCCTTGTTGCCGGAGATGGTCGACTTCTTGGCCATCAGCACCGCGAACTGCGAGTTCGGGCCGAGGACGTCCGACGCCTTCTGCGCGATCTTGCCCTCGTGCTTGGCCTGGAGCAGGAACCCGAAGTTGACCGGCAGGACGAACCCGTCGACGTCGCCGCGCTTCATCGCCGACATCGTCGCGGCCGGGTCGCCGAGCGGGACCTCCTTGACCTTCTCGAAGTCCACGCTGGAGGCCTCGGCGGTCGCGCGGGTGATGTAGTCGGTGAGCGAGCCGGCCTTGGAGATGCCGAGCTTCTTGCCCGCGATGCCGGAGAAGCCGGTGATGCTGGACTTCTCCGGGACGATCAGCGCCATCGGGCTCTGCCCCATGACCCCGTAGAACGCCTGGGTGTCCAGCTTCTTCGCGGCGCCCGACACCGCGTCCAGCCCGGTCGCGGCGCCCACGTCGACGGACCCGCCGGTCATCGCCTTGGTGAGGTCGGAGCCGGCGCTGAAGTCGATGACCTTGACGTCCAGCCCGGCGTCCTTGAAGAAGCCCTGCTGGACGGCGACCCGCGCGGGCATCGCGTGCACGAAGTCCTGCGCCTGGACGAGCCCCAGCTTGATCGAGGTGGACGGACCGGACGAGCCGCCACCGCCGCACGCGGTGAGCGCGGCGGCGCACAGCGCCGCGACCGCGGCGATCCTTGCGGTGACCTTCATCGGGTGACGCCTTTCTGCAGCACGTGGGTGGTGAGCGAGAACAGGAGGTTGACGGCGACCGTGACCAGGCAGGCGACGACGATCCAGGCGAACAGGCCGGGGCTGTCGAGGCTCTGGCTGGCGGTGCCGAGCTGGTAGCCGATGCCGGCGGCGCCGGCGATGAACTCGGACGCGATGACGGTGACGAGCGCCAGGCCCAGCGACACCCGCATCGCGGCGAGCACCGGGCCGAGCACCGCCGGCAGGACGACGCCGGTCAGCCACTGCGCGCGGGTGGCGCCCATGGTCCGCGCGGCGGTGATGAGCCGGCCGTCGACGGTCGCGGTAGCGCGGGCCGCCGCGATCGCGATGGGGAAGAACGCGTACAGCGCGCCGAGCGCGATCTTGGAGTGCGAGCCGACCCCGAGCGTCGCCGCCAGCACCGGGTAGAGGATCACCAGCGGGAGGGCGTTCAGGCCGGTCAGGACGGGTTCGTAGGCGCGGCGCAGCAGCCGCGACGAGCCGACGAGCACGCCGATCGGCAGGGCCAGCACCGCCGCGATCCCGAACGCGATCGCGGTCTCCTCCAGCGTGGTGTCGACCGGCTCCAGCAGCTTCGACGGCTCCGAGGCCAGGTCGGAGAGCGCCTGCCACACGTCGCCGATCGGCGGCAGCAGCAGCGGCGCGACCGCTCCGGTGCCGGCGAGCAGCGCCCACACCGCGAGGACGGACGCGACCGTCCCCGCGTAGACGAGGACGCGGCGCGGCGCGATCACCGGACGTCCCCGGCGTCGTCCTCCAGCAGCAGCGCCGACAGCCGGTCGGTGAGCGCGTGGAACTCCGGCGTCCGCAGCACCTGCGGCTCGCGCGGCCGCGGCAGCGGGACCTCGATGACCTCCTTGATGGTCGCCGGGCGCGGCGTCATCACGATGATCCGGTCCGACAGGTACGCCGCCTCCGACAGGCTGTGCGTCACGAACAGCACCGTCTTGCCGTGCTCCTCCAGGAGCGTGACGAGCTGCTCGCCGATCTTCAGCCGGGACAGCTCGTCCAGCGCCGCGAACGGCTCGTCCAGCAGCAGGATCGACGCGTCCGACACCAGCGCCCGCGCGATCGCGACCCGCTGCCGCATCCCGCCCGACAGCTGGTGCGGGAACCGGTGCGGGACGTCGCCGAGCCCGACCGCGCGCAGCGCGTCCATCGCCCGCGCCCGCCGCTCCGCGCGGCCGACCCCGGCGAACTGGAGCGCGATCTCCACGTTGCGGACGGCGCTGCGCCACGGGTACAGCGCGAGGTCCTGGAAGACGAACGCCACGTCACGCGGACGGGGGCCGTCGACCGGCGTGCCGTCCACCAGCAGCTCCCCGGACACCGGCGCGAGCAGGCCGCCCACCGCGCGCAGCGCCGAGCTCTTGCCGCACCCGGACGGCCCGATCAGGCTGACGAACTCGCCCGGCCGCACGTCGAACGTCAGGTCCGTCGCCGCCGTCGTGTCGCCGTAGGCCAGGGTGAGGTCGCGGGCGGCGACCCTCGGCCGCTCCGCCTCGCGGACGCTCCCCGCCACGGCGTTCTCCTCGCGCTGCCCCGCCATGGCCTTAGGCCCCGACCATGTTGAACCCGCCGTCGGCGAGCATGTAGGCGCCGGTGATGTGCGAGGCGTCCTCGGTCGCCAGGAACAGCGCGGTGCCCGCGACGACCTCGGGCGGCGGGATCTGGCCCAGCGGGGTCTGCGAGATCAGCTTCTCGCGGCGGCCCGACTTCCAGTCCTCGCGCTCCAGCGTCGCGCCGGTCTCCATGAACCCGGGCGCGAACGTGTTGACGCGGACGGCCGGCGCGAACGCCGCGGCGTACGACTTGGTGATGCCGAGCAGCCCGTACTTGGCGGCGGCGTACTGCGGGGCGCGGGCGCTGCCGCGCACCACCACGGTCGAGCCGATGTTCACGATCGAGCCGTGGCCCTGCTCCAGCATCCGCGCGCCGAACTCGTGCGTCATCAGCAGCGTGCCCTTGACGTCCACGTCGATGACGCGGTCCAGGGACTCCTGAGTCAGCTCCCGCCACGACATCTGCTCGGTCGCGACGTCCCCGACGTTGTTGACCAGCACGTCCAGCTCGCCGGCGAGCTGGAACACCTCGTCGGCCAGGGCGCGGATCGCGTCCCACGAGCCGATGTCGGCCTGCACGACGAACGCCTCGGCGCCCGCCTCGCGGACCCGCTCCGCGGTGCGCTCGGCGCCCTGCTTGGAGGAGTTGTAGTGCACCCCGACGCGGGCGCCCTCCTGCGCGGCGCGCACGGCGATCTCGGCGCCGAAGCCGGTGCCGGCCCCCGTGACCAGCACCGTCTTCCCCTCGAACCGCGGGAAGATCTTCTGAGCCATGTGGTTCTCCTTGTCGTGTCATTCGTGGGGGACGACCCCCACACCCCCGGCAACTGCCTTTAGACGAGCGTGCGTCCGCCGTCGACGTACATGACGTGCCCCGTCATGAACGCCGCGTGCGGTGAGGACAGGAACAGGATCGGGCCGACGACCTCGGCGGGCGTGCCGAGCCGGCCCGCCGGCACGAGCCGTACGAGATCCTCGCGGACGCCCGGCCGCGCCAGGTACTCGGCCGTCAGCGGCGTCTCGACGTAGCCGGGCGCGATCGCGTTCACGGTGACGCCGTGCCGCGCCCATTCGGCGGCCATGACCCGCATCATCTGGTTCATGCCGCCCTTGGACGCGGCGTACGGCCCGTGCTTCTGGTGCGCCAGGAGCCCCGACACCGACGACAGGAAGACGATGCGGCCGCCGCCCGCGTCCACCATGTGCCGCCCGGCGGCCTGCGCCGCGCCGAACGCGGTGGACAGGTTGGTGCGCAGGATCCGGTCCCAGTCGTCCTCGGTGAACTCCAGCACCGGGCGCCGGTCGTTGATGCCGACGCAGTGCAGCAGGACGTCGAGGCCGCCCATCGTCTCGACGGCCTGCTCGACGACCGCCCGGCCCGCGCCCTTCGCGGTGAGGTCGGCGGCGAGGGTGTGCGCCTTGGTCCCGTCCGGGCCGGGCTCCAGCGCGTCCAGCCGGTCCTCGTCCCGGTCGACCGCCGTGACGACCGCGCCGGCGCCGAGGTAGCCGCGGGCGCACTCCGCGCCGATCCCGCCCACGCCGAGCACCAGCACCCGGGCGCCCTGCAGGCCCAGCCACGCGGTGCCGGTGTCCGGCGCCGGTCGAATCGTCCCGTCTGCCACTTGCGGTTCCTCGCCTTCCCGAGCTAGCTTTCACTGTATGAAAGCTACTTTCACTAAGCACGAGTATGGTGTGACGCCGGTCATGGCGTCAAGGCGGGCCCCCGGCGGCGGCCCGTGAGCCCCGAAGGCGCGAGCCCCGAGGGTGCGGGCGCCGAGCCGGACCGGTCGCGCTACCACATCGCCGCGCTGGCCAAGGGCCTGCAAGTGCTGAGCCTGTTCGACGGCACGACGCTGTCGCTGCGCACCAGCGACATCTGCGCACTCACCGGCATCCCGATGCCGACCGCGTTCCGGATCGTCTGCACCCTCGAAGACCTCGGCTACCTCGAACGCCGGCACGACGGGACCGTGCAGCCCGGCGTCAAGGTCCTGACGCTCGGCTCCGCGGCGATGCGCGGCTCCGGCCTGGTGCAGCTCAGCGACCGGCCGCTGCGGCTGCTCGCCGACGCCACCGGCGAGACCGTCAACCTCGGCGTCCTGGTCGAGGACCGCGTCCTGTACCTCGCGCGGCTCCGCAACGCCGACCTCGTCACCGCCAACGTGCACGTCGGCTCGACGCTGCCCGCCACCTACACGTCCATGGGCAAGCTCCTGCTCGCCCATCTGCCGCCGGACGAGCTGGACCGCCGCATCACCGCGCCGTCCTTCGCGCCCGGCGCCGGCCCCAACGCCGTCACCGGCATGGCGGACCTCCGCGCCCAGCTGGAGGAGATCCGCCGCGACGGGTACGCCGTCCAGGACCAGGAGCTCGCGCAGGGCCTGCGGTCGGTGTCGGCCCCCGTGTTCGGCTCCGGCGACACGCCGGTGGCCGCGGTGAACGTCGCCGTGTCCGCGCTGCGCCGTCCCCTGGACGACCTGCGCGGGGACATCCTCGACCGGCTCCGCGCCACGGCCGCCGACATCACCACCAGATTGAGGACGCAATGACCCGCCAGCACGCCTTCACGCCCGCCGAACTCGGCGGCGACCGCCTCGCGCTGTACCGCTCCATCACCGAGGGCCCGCGCGCCAAGGGTCCGCGCCTGTTCGCCCTCGTCTCGGACGACGGCGTCCTGCAAGGGCCGTTCAACGAGTTCCTGCTGCGCCCAGCCCTCGGCGACGCCCTGCAGCGGCTCGGCGCGGCCGTCCGCTACGAGGGCGCCCTCAGCGGACGGTCCCGCGAGATGGCGATCCTCGTGGTCGCCGCCCACTGGGACAGCGCCTTCGAGCGCACCGCCCACGAGGCCGTCGGACGGGCCGCCGGGCTCACCGACGCGGAGCTGGACGCGATCGCCGCCGGCGCCCCGCTGGACCTCGGCGACCCCGTCGAGGCGGCCGTCCTGCGCCTCGCCCGGGCCCTCGCCGCGGGCGACGTGGACGACGCGACGTGGGCCGCCTGCGTCCCGCCGCTCGACCGCGAGACCGTCTTCGAACTCACCACCCTCGTCGGCTACTACGCCACCCTCGCCCTCCAGATGCGGGCCTTCCGCGTCTGAGACGGGGCCGTCGCGCACACTGGACGTCCACACGGGCGCGACGGAAGGACCGTGATGCGAGCAGCCTGCGGGCGCCGATGACCATCCGGGACCGCGGCGCCGCGCTGTCGCCGTGGCGGTTCATCGTCGTGTTCGGCGTGGTGTCCCTGCTCATGGACTTCGTCTACGAGGGGGCGCGGTCGATCACCGGGCCGCTGCTGGCCTCGCTCGGCGCGTCGGCGACGGTCGTGGGCCTCGTCACCGGGGCGGGCGAGGCCGCCGCGCTCGGCCTGCGGCTGGTGTCCGGCCCCCTCGCCGACCGCACCCGCCGGTTCTGGGCGCTGACCATCGCCGGGTACGCCCTGACCGCCGTGTCCGTGCCCGTGCTCGGGCTGACCGGGGTGCTGTGGGTCGCGTGCGCGCTGGTGGTCGCCGAACGGGTCGGCAAGGCCGTCCGGTCCCCGGCCAAGGACACGCTGCTCTCCCATGCCACCGCCACCACCGGACGGGGGCGCGGGTTCGCCGTGCACGAGGCGATGGACCAGATCGGCGCCCTGATCGGCCCGCTGACGGTGGCGGGCGTGCTCGCCGCCACCGCGGGGGGCTACGGGCCGGCGCTCGGCGTGCTGGCCGTCCCCGGCGCCGCCGCCCTGGCCCTGCTGTTCTGGCTCCGCGCGCGCGTGCCGGATCCGGCCGAGTACGAGCCCGCGCCCGCACCACCGGCTGAGGACGCCGCGCCGCGCGGCGGGGAAGCCGTGCCGGCGCTGCCGCGCTCCTACTTCGTGTACGCGGCTTTCACCGCCGTCACCATGACGGGGTTCGCGACCTTCGGGGTCCTGTCGTTCCACCTCGTCCGCCGCCATCTGCTGGCCGCCGACCTCGTGCCGGTCCTGTACGCCGGGGCGATGGCCGCCGACGCCGTCTCCGCGCTCGCCACCGGCTGGCTCTACGACCGCGTCGGCCCCCGCGTGCTCGCCGTCCTGCCCGTGCTCTCCGCGGCCGTCCCCGCTCTGGCGTTCACGGACTCGGTGGCACTGGCGGTCGCGGGCGCCCTGCTCTGGGGCATGGCCGTCGGGATCCAGGAGTCCACGCTGCGCGCGGTCGTCGCCGACCTCGTCCCGTCCCGGCGCAGGGCCACCGCCTACGGGATCTTCGCCGGGGTCCTCGGCGTCGCGGCGCTGGCGGGCGGCGCGCTCACCGGCGCCCTCTACGACCGGTCGGTCACCCTGCTGGTCGCCGTGGTCGCCGCGATCCAGGCCGCCGCGCTCGTCCTGCTCGCCGTCCTGCGCGGCCGGAACGCCCTGCGGTGAGTACCCGGGCGGCCTGCGGGAAGGACCTGCGCGGGCGGGCCCCGGCCGAGGTCCGCCGCTGACGGTTCCGTGCCGAGCGAGGGGAAGGGACCCGCCATGCCGTCAGATCCCGACCCGCCGCCCCGGGACGTCCCGGTGACGGGCGGCGGCGCGGCGCGGCCGGACACCGAGCCCATGGTCGTCGTCGACCGGCTGCACGTCAGCTACCGGGTGCTCGGGGCCGAGACCGGCTCCGGGGGCGCCCGCCGGCTGCTGCGCCGCGCCCGGCCGCGGCCGCGCGAGGTGCACGCCCTGCGCGGCGTCTCGTTCGTCCTGCGCCGCGGCGAGTCGGTCGGCGTGGTCGGCTCCAACGGCTCCGGCAAGACGACCCTGCTGCGCAGCATCGCCGGGCTGCTGCCGAGCGACCGGGGCCAGGTGTTCACCTGCGGGCAGCCCGTCCTGCTCGGCGTGAACGCGGCGCTGATGAACGACCTCACCGGCGAGCGCAACATCGTCCTCGGCTGCCTGGCGATGGGCATGCCGCTGCGCGAGGTCCGCGAGAAGTACGACGACGTCGTGGAGTTCTCCGGGCTCGGCAAGTTCGTCGACATGCCGATGAAGACGTACTCGACCGGCATGGCGCAGCGGCTCCGGTTCGCCATCGCCACCGCGCAGGCCAGCGAGATCCTGATGATCGACGAGGCGCTCGCCACCGGCGACGCCCGGTTCCGGCGGCGCAGCGAGGACCGGCTGAAGGAGATGCGCGACCAGGCCGCCACGGTCGTCCTGGTCAGCCACAGCCTCGGCACCGTCGAAAAGACCTGCGACCGGGCGATCTGGCTCGACCACGGCCGCGTCCGCATGGACGGCCCCGCCGCGGACGTCATCGCCGCCTACCGCGACGAGCACGACTGACCCGCGGCGGCGAGCGGGGTGTCCGGCCGGGTCAGACGAGGTAGATGACCAGCAGGGTCAGCCAGAGGACGGCGAGCCACCCGTCCGTGGCATGCCGGAGCCAGCGGGGGGCATGGCGGACCTCCATGAAGTAGCGGATGATCAGGCGGCACTTGACGAGGCCGATCACGACGATGGCGGCGACGAGCTCGTTGCCCAGCGTCGTCGCGGTCTGGGATTCGCCGGGGGTGAGGAGCCAGGCGAGGACGGTCGCGGCCGTCAGGGCGGCCCAGGCGGCGAAGACGGTGCGCTTGTCCTTCCTCAGGAGCCGGTCGTCGGGTGCGCTCACGCGGGTCACCTCATCAGGTAGAGGAGGGCGAAGATGACGACCCACAGCAGGTCGACCATGTGCCAGAACAGGACGCTCTGCTCGACGATCGCCTGCCGCCGCCTGCGGGGGTCGCGCAGCTCGCGGACCGCGACGCCCAGGACGAGCAGGCCGAGGGCCAGGTGGACGAGGTGGACGCCGGTGAGGACGAAGTAGAAGCCGAAGAACTCGTCATGGATCGTGCGGCCGTGGCTGATCTCGGCGTGCCACTCGTAGGCCTTGATCAGGGCGAACAGCACGCCGCACGCGCCGGTGGCCAGGAGCAGCCGCTGCGCTTTCCGCAGCGCCCCTTCCCGGACGGCGAGCACGGCGAGGGCGGCGAACAGCGAACTGGTGAGCAGGACGATGGTGTTGGCGACGCCGATGTCGACGTTCAGGTGCCGCTGGGAGGCGGTGAACTCGTCGGTGGACATGGCGCGGAAGACCATGTAGGTGACGAAGTAGCAGCCGAAGAAGAACAGGTCGCCCAGGATCATGACCCACATGTCGACATCGCCGGGCAGGCGTCGTTCACGGGTCGGCGGGCGGGTTCGCGTCGTGGTGCCCGGGGCGGTCATCGGGTGCCCTCCGGCTCGTAGAGGGCGGGGGTGTGCGCGGTCTCGCGCTCGGCGGCCTTGCGGAGGAGGGCCAGCAGGCAGACGATCCACAGGCCGAAGATGACGATGGCGATGTAGAGGGTGATCATGCCGTTCCAGGCGAAGGCGCCGGAATGGTGGAGCCACATCTGGCTGGCCAGGATCTCGGTGACGATCTGCCAGACGGTGACGTAGGCGAACCACTTGGGGAAGATGCGGTTCCTGTCGTAGAAGACGGCGATGGCCAGGACGGTGTACGCGGCCGTGAAGCAGCCGAGAGACCCGTTGTACGACAGCATGCCCAGGTCGTAGAGCAGGTACAGGATGTCGGGAGAGCGGTCGGGGCGGAACGTCGCGGTGAGCCAGCAGACCAGCAGCACCTGGAAGCCCGGGACGGCGCCGACGCCCATGGTGGCGATGTAGGCGTAGGCGAGCATCTTGCCGGACGACATCCGCTTCATGAAGTAGCCGATGATCCCGTTGGAGATCGCGGCGCCGCCGGCGATCACCAGGAGGAACACGAAGCCGACCTGGATGCCGAGGTGGTGCTTGTCGAACCAGGCCGCGGCCTGCAGCCCGGTGACGTCGGGACGGGGCGGCGGGGTGGCCCGTCCCAGCAGACATATCCCGACCGACAGGGCGGTGTAGAAGACGGTGAACGCCCAGTAGACGAGCCAGACCTCCCGCTTGCCGGCGCGCTTCGGTGACGCGGGCTCGTCTGCCCCCTCTTCGGTGGGAGCGGCATCGGTGTCCGTCACGACGGCACCCCGTCCTGCTCGGCCTGGTGCCGCAGGGCGGCGCGCAGGACGAAGAACATCACCACCGCGAAGAGCGCGAAGGCGCCGTTGCGCAGCCAGAACGACACCAGCCCGTCCCAGGCCAGCGGACCGTCGCGGTACACCGCCGCACCCGCCGAGGGCGCCATGGCCAGCGCGGTCAGCAGCGCGTAGTGCCCCACCCATCGCGGGAAGACCGGCGCCCCGCGGTCGTCGGCATAGACGGCCAGGGCCAGCAGCACGAACTGGGCGACCAGCATGCCGATCGGGGCGATGAAGAAGATCCAAGCCAGGTCGTTCAGGACCTGGATCAGTTCGTCTCCCCGGTCGGGCCGGAAGGCGGCCACGGCGAAGAGGACGTTCGACAGCGCGAACAGGGTCGCCCCGGCCACGACGGCGGTGAGGTAGGAGAAGGCGTAGATGTGGCTCTCGCTGCGCATCCGCTGCATCTGCACCATGATCAGCACGAAGAACGGGACGATCAGGATGCCGAACAGGTTGAAGCCCACCATGCTGAGCTGGATGAGCGCGGTGTTGTCCCGGTAGAACGCCCCGACCTCGGCCGCGCTCATGTCCGGCGACATGGGCGGGAAGAAGCCGGGGAAGGCGGCGAACAGCACCAGCAGGACGAGCGCCAGCACGGGCGCGGACCACAGGATCACCTGCTGGGCCCGCAGGGCCGAGAAGGCCGACTCCTCTTTCTCGGTGAGGACCTGCATACGCTTCCTCTCCCTCTCCAGACCGGAAAGCAGGTTCTCCTGTTAGGGAAAGCAGCCTGCCGTAGCTGGAGCATGCCCGGCTTCCTGACGGTAGTCAATAATCCCGATGCGATAAGATCCCCTGCCATGGCGCACGTTCCCCACGACCCGAAAGATGACCACGGTCAGGGACGGGCCGTCCCGGTGCGCGCGCGTTCCCACGCCAGCCGGGACGCGATCGTCCAGGGGGCGCTGGCCCTGTGGCGCACCAAGGGCTTCGCCGAGACCACCGTCACCGACATCTGCAAGGCCGCCGGCGTCTCCAAGGCGCTGTTCTACGTGTACTTCGCCCGCAAGGAAGACGTGCTCACGGAGATCGAGGTGTTCACCATGCGCGACGCGCACCTCGCCGCCCAGGCCGTCGCGTCCCGCCCCTACACGCTCGCCGACCTGATCAAGGCCGTCATCGACGTCCTGGAGCGCAACATGCGCCGCTACCCGCCGGAGCTCGTCTTCGAAGCCGTCCTCGAGACCTACCGCTCCGAACGGCGCGCCCTCGCCGGCGGCGCGACCGACGCCGACCTCGCCTTCCTCTTCCTCGAGCCGTTCCAGCAGGCGCACCGCGACGGCAGGCTCTCGGCGGAGACCGACGTCGCGCGGACCGCGCGCATCGCCCAGATGCTCGTCGCCGACGGCATCCGCGACTGGGCCGCCGCCGGCTACACCGCCCAGCCCCTGGCCGGGCCCCTCGCCCAGGAGATCAGCACGCTGATCGACGGCCGCTAGGGCCGCGCCAGCAAGGCTCGGGTGTGGTCGCGTTCGGCCCGCGCGTCCAGCCGTTCGAACGCCGCGAGGGCGCGGACGAGTTCGGCGCGGTCGTCGTGGAGGCGCCCGCGGGCACGGGCGAGGCAGGCCGCCGCCCAGGCGTTCTCTTCGGCGAGCGGGGCGGCCGCCGCCAGCAGGTCCGCCGCGTCGGGCAGTCGCGCGGCCACGGCCAGTTCCGCGCCCGCCGCCCGCGCGTACGCGAGGTACTTGTCCAGCGGGGCGTCGACCGCGAACGCCGTGCGCACGAGGGGTTCGGCGGTGTCGTACCGCTCGTCGTGGAGGGCGAGGCGGGCGTCGACGAACGCCGCGACCGGTGCCGTGCCGAGCGTGCCGCCGGCCATCTCCGCGGCGTGCGCCCGCCACCGCGCCACCGGCCCCGGCCCGTCGATCATCGCGCTGGCCAGCACCGTCATGCTCACGGCCGGAAGCATCCAGAGCGGGGCGGGACGGCCGGCGCGTTCCCACTGGTCCAGCATTCGTTCCGCGTGCTCGATCGCGTCGTGGAAGCGGCCGGTCAGCGCGAGGGGCTGGACGAGGCGGCTCTCCGTGATGTGGGTGTCGCGCAGCAGGTCGTCGGCGATCCCGGCGCGGGCGGCGGCCATCGCGCCCGGCAGGTCGCCGGTCATGATCGCGTAGACGCAGGCGCGGCCGTAGGTGTTGCAGATCTCCGGCGCGCAGTACGGGTCGTCGCGGTCCATGGACGGCAGCAGCGCCAGGCGTTCGCGGGTGACGCGGTCGGCCTCGCGCAGCCGTCCGGCGTGCAGGGCCGCGGTCCCGGCGGCGCACAGGCCGGAGCTGACCAGGACGGGGTCCGCGGTCGCCCGGGCGGCGGCGAGCGCGGCGGCGGCGAGGACGGGGTCGGGCGCGCCCCTGTCCGGACCGGCCAGCCACGCGCGGGCCAGGGCCAGGCGCGCCGCGACCTCCGGGTCGCCGCCGGGGCCGGCCGCGGCCGCCTCGTCGAGGAGGCCGCGCAGGCGGTCGTCCGGGACGCTGGTCTCGAACGCCTCGGGGAACCGGTAGGCGGTCTCGACCGCCCAGGCCAGGTCGATCGCCCGGCCGCGGTCGTCGCCGGCCCGTTCCGCCTGTTCGGCGGCCTCCAGGAGCAGCTCGTACACGTGCTGGTTGGACGTGGTGCTGACGTGCGCGCACCCGGCTCCCGCGCGCAGGTCGCGGGCCGCCGACGCCGCGTCCGGCGCGACCGCGGCGGCGGTCCGGTGGTGGGCGTAGGACTCCAGCAGGTGGCGGCGGGCGTAGGTCAGGTGCGCCAGCGCGCTCGCCAGCCGGTGCGTCACCTCGCCCGGGCCGCCGGCCGCGGCCAGCGCGACGCGCAGGTCCGCGGCCATGGCGTCGAAGTCCTCGCGCCAGGCGGGATCGCCGATCCTGCCCTCGGTGGCGGACGCCGCGTCGGCGGCCCACCGAAGGTGGTGCGCCCGGGTCTTGTCCTCCTCGCCCGCGGCCGACATCTGCGCCAGCGCGAACGCGCGCACGGTCTCCAGCAGGCGCCAGCGGCTGACCCGCCCGCGCACGTGCACCACGAGGCTCTTGTCGACCAGCCGGCCGAGCAGGTCCGCGACGCCCGCGCGGTCCCCGCCGACGGCGGCCGCGGCGTCCATGTCGAAGGCCCCGACGAACACCCCGAGCCGCCGGAACAGCGCCTGCTCCTCCTCGTCGAGCAGGTCGTGGCTCCACGACAGGACCGCGCGCAGCGACCGGTGCCGCTCGTCGCCGCCGCGCACGCCGGACAGCAGCCGCAGCGCGTCGTCGAGCGCCGCGAGCAGTCCCGCCGGACCCAGCGACGCGCCCCGGGCCGCGGCCAGCTCGATCGCCAGCGGCATGCCGTCCAGCCGCGCGCACAGTTCCGCGACCACCGCCGGCTCGGCCGTGAACTGGGGGTCCGCGGCCAGCGCCCGGTCGCGGAACAGCCGCTCGGCGTCCGAGCCGAGCGGCAGCGGCGCGATCGGCACACTGCGCTCGCACGGGATGCCCAGCCGCTCCCGGCTGGTCACCAGCGCGCAGGTGCCGGGGCAGGCGGCCAGGATCCGTTCGGCGAACGCGGTCGCCTCGTCGATCACGTGCTCGCAGTTGTCCAGGACGAGCAGCCACCGCCCGGTGCCCAGCCGCGCCGCGACCGCCTCCTCCAGCGGCTGGTGCGAGCCCTCGGTCACCCCCAGCGCTGTCGCGACCGCGCGGGCCACGAAACCGTCGCGCACCGGCACCAGATCCACGAACGCCCCACCGGACGGGAACAGCGCCACGGCGTCCTCGGCCGCCACCGCCGCCAGCCGGGTCTTGCCCACGCCGCCCGGGCCCAGCAGCGTCACCAGCCGGGCCTCCTCGATCGCGGCCAGCACGGCGGCGCGCTCGGTCTCGCGGCCCACGAACGTCGTGCCGGACGCGGGCAGGCCGGCGATCCGGCCCGGCTCCCGCTCCCCGGAGCGGGCCAGCTCCGCCAGCGCCCACCGGTCGGCCATGCCGTACTTGCGCAGCAGCGACGACACGTGGCTCTCCACCGTCCGCACGGAGATGTGCAGCCGGTTCGCGATCTGCGCGTTGGACAGCCGCGCGCCCAGCGCGGCCAGCACCTCGGCCTCCCGCTCGGAGATCCGCTCCGCCACCCCTAGGGCCCCTTTCCGTGGCAGCGTCCGTGGTGTTCTGCGGTCGGCACGGATGCCCGCGCCTGCCCGCCGGGACGACGCTGGAGGCACCCGACAGGGGAGGACACCATGAACACCCTAACCGCGCGCCCCGCCGCAGATCTGGACGAACTCGTCACCGCCGTACGCGGTGCGGTCGCCCGCAACGCCGGCTGGCGCGAGACCGCGGCGCACGTGGGGGACGCGCTCCGCGACCACCTGCCCTCGCCCGGCCTGCTTCCCGCGGACCTGCTCGACGGCGAGCGCGGCACGTCCCGCAGCCACCTCCTGCACGTGGAGCCGGACGGCTCGTTCTCGATGGTGGCGATCGCCTGGCGGCCCGGCGCGCTGACCCGCGTCCACGACCACGTGACCTGGTGCGTGTTCGGCGTCCTGACCGGCGTGGAGCACGAGGATCTCTATACGCTCTCCGACGACGGCACGGCCCTGATCGAGGCCGGCCACAACCCGAACACGACCGGCGAGGTCAGCGCCTTCGCCCCGCCCGGCGACATCCACCGCATCCGCAACATCGGCGACGAGACCGCCGTCTCGCTGCACATCTACGGCACCGACCTGAGCCGCATCGGCTCCAGCGCCCGCCGCTTCTACGACCTTCCGGTCCAGAGCTGACAGGAGACACCCCATGACCACGCCGAACGAGACCACCGAGATCCTGAACCGCCCGCTGAGCCGGGAGATGCTGGCCCGCGACATCGCCCGCCTGGCCTACGTCGCCGAGGACGGCACGCCGCGGAACGTTCCCATCGGGTTCAGCTGGAACGGCACCGAGATCGTCATGTGCACCGCGAGGAACGCCCCGAAGCTCGCCCACCTGCGCCGGAACCCGGCGGTCGCCCTGACGATCGACACCGAGGTGCACCCGCCCACGATCCTGCTCGTCCGCGGCCGGGCCGAGCTCGACGTCACCGACGGCATCCCGGACGAGTACCTCGAGATGAACACCACCTACCAGATGACCCCCGAGCAGCGGGTCGAGTGGGAGGCCGGGGTGCGTTCGCTCTACCACGAGGGCATGGTCCGCATCGTCGTCACCCCGACCTGGGCGAAGCTGATCGACTTCGAGACGACCCTCCCGAGCGCCGTCGAGGAACTGTTCCGGCAGCAGGCCGAACGCCAGGCATCCAACTCGTGAGGGCAGGAAACATGACACTTCGCATGGACCACGTCAGCATCGTCGTCGCCGACCTCGAAGCCGCCGTCGCCTTCTTCACCGAACTCGGCATGGAGCTGGAGGGCAGGGCCCCGATCGAGGGCCGCGAGGCGGAGCGGGTCAACGGGTTCGACGGCCTCCGCGCCGAGATCGCGATGATGCGGACCCCGGACGGCGGCGGCAAGCTCGAACTGACGAAGTTCCACTCCCCGGCCGCGATCAGCGCCGAGCCGGACCCCGCACCGTCGAACACGCTGGGCATCCGCAGCATCATGTTCGAGGTCGACGACATCGAGGACACCGTCGCCCGCCTGCGCCCCCACGGCGCCGAACTCGTTGGCGAGATCGTGCGGTACGAGGACGTCTACCTGCTCTGCTACGTTCGCGGCCCCCAGGACGTCATCGTCGCGCTGGCCGAGAAGCTCGGGTGACCGGGCGCCGGACGGGGGGTCAGTCGTCGGGGAGCCAGTTGCCGTGGAAGCCGGGGGGAACGCGGACGGGCAGGTGGACGACGGCGACCGGGTCGCCGGTGAAGTCCTGCGCCGAGATGATGACGAGGTCGGTGGCGGCGCGTTCGGTGTCGTAGGCGAGGGTCATCAGGTAGCCGTCGTCCTCGGCGGCGCCGGGCGCGGACGGGACGAAGACGGCCTCGCCGACCGCCGAGCCCGCGGGGAAGCGGCGGGTGTCGGTGCGGCCCGTCCGGTAGTCGCGCTTGAGAAGGCCCTCGCCCACCAGGTCGCCGGGCGACGACTCCGAGCTGACGGTGTAGCCGTAGCGGTGCGGCAGGGACGTCAGCCGCTCGTCCACGCGCGGGAACTCCTGGGCGCGGTCGTCGAGGGTCTGCTGCGCTATGGTCCCGGCGGCCGGGTCGATGGTCCAGCGGTCCAGGACCGGCGGCGGGTTGCCCTCCAGGCGGCCGTCCCGCAGGAAGCTGGGGAACTTCGCCAGGTCCAGCACGATCCGGTCGCCGTCGTCGTAGGCGTTCATCGTGTGGAAGACCCAGCACGGCTCGATGTCGATCCACTGCACGTCGGACGCGTCACCGGTGCGGGGCAGCAGGCCGATCCGCGCCGGGTGCGCGTCGTCCCACGCATACGGGAGGCCGGCGCCGGCCGCGAGCAGCGGCATGGAGAAGGTGACGGGCAGGTCGTAGACGATGACGTACTTCTCCGTGAGGGCCAGGTCGTGCACCATCGGCCCGTCGGAGACCGGGATCTCCACCGAGCGGGTGACGAGCCCGGCGGCGCTCAGCACCGTGTACTGGAGATGCTCCCAGCCGAAGTAGTAGGCGATGGCGTGCAGCTCGCCGGTGGCCGGGTCCTTCTTGGTGTGCGCGGTGTAGCCGCCCTTGAGGGTGCCGCCGAAGTCGCAGGGGCCGAGGGTGCCGAGGTCGCGGCTCAGCTCGTACGGCCGGAACCCGCCCTCGATCAGCGCGAACGTGCGGCCGGCGTGGCCGATCACGTTGGTGTTCGGGGCGATGTCGAAGCCGTCGACGGCTGGGCCCTCCGGCCACGGTTCGCCGAGTTCGGCGGCCACCCGCCGGGACCGCACCCAGCGGTTGCGGTACCACTCGGCGCGGCCGCCGCGCAGCCGCACGCCGTGGACCATGCCGTCGCCCATGAACCAGTGGTAGGACTCCGGGTCCTCCAGCCCGAGCGGATTCGGGCCGATCCGCAGGTAGCGGCCGTTGAGCTCGGCGGGGACGCGTCCGGTGACGGGCACGTCGTGCGCGGTGGTCTCCTCGGTGACGGGGGCGTGGAGACCTTCCAGGAACGTGTTGGGCATCAGGAGCCTCGTTTCTCTGGGACGGACGGAGCACGGAACAGACCGGCTCCCATGGCGGCGAGAGTGGACTCGAAGACCTCGCTCGCGTCGGCGGGGAGATGGCCGGCAAGTTCGAGGCTGACAACGCCGTGGATGGCGGCCCACAGCGACGCGGCGACGTGGCGCGGCTCGCCGCCGGACAGCAGCCCGGCGGCGGCGCAGGCGGCCACGGCGTCCTCCAGGATCGTGAAGGTCGCCGCCGCCTGCACCAGCGCCTCGTCGCTCGGCCGGAACCCCGGGACGGGTTCGCCGAACATCAGCCGGTAGTAGTTGCGTTCGGCCAGGGCGTATTCGCGGTAGGCGCGCCCGAGGCCGACGAGGTGCTCCAGCGGATCGGACCGCTCCGGCACCGCGGCCAGCCGCCGCCGGAACCGCTCGAAGGCCTCCACGTACAGCGCCTCGACCAGCCCGGCCTTGCCCTCGAACATCCGGTACAGGACGGTCGTGGAGCAGCCGACCTCGGCCGCGATCCGCCGCAGCGCCAGCGCCCCCGGCCCCTCCGCCGCCAGCAGCCGGCTGGCGGCGTCCAGCAGCGACGTGCGGATCGCCGCGTCCCCCTGCCGCTGGGCCAACTCGTACGCGCTCGAAGCCATGCCGTCCTCAATAACACCGTTTTTTTGCAGTAACAGCGTTATCTCACGCTCCCGAACGCCCGTCAACCCCCACCCAAAGGACCGGCGCCCGGAGCGCCTTGCCGGAGTCCGCCGCCGTGTGCGCCCCGGCGGTTGTCGCGGGCGCTCGCCGAGGCCCCGGCAACCGCCGGACGGCGGGCATCGGCGCTCCTCAGTCCAGTACGAAGGCGCCGCCCGCGGACGTCGCCAGGTCGGCCCCGAGGGCGGCCGCCGGCGTCCAGGACCCGGGCCTGCCGACGCCGCGGGCCAGCAGTTCGGTGACGGTGGCGGTGACGTCGGCCGTGAAGTCCATACCGTCGCCGGCGCGGAGCCATCCCTCGTGCCGGGTGCCGTCCGCCCACTCGACGACGGCGTGCCCCCAGGAGTGCTTGCGCGGGCGGGGCGCGGCCTTGATCCGTGCCCGGCCGAGCCGGTCGACGGCGAGGCGTCGCAGCGCCGGCACGGACAACAAGCGGCCCAGCAGCGGGAGCAGGGCACGTATCAGCGGAGCGGTCGGCACGAGACCGGAAGTGGCGGTGACGAACGGTGCTCCGCTCACCGCATGCGCCGCGACGAGCTCGCCGGATGCGACACCTGCCGACTTCGCCGACTCCCCGTCCGGAAAAGCGAGTCGCCGCGGGTCCGCGCCGAGGCGCGACGTCACCAGCCGCCCATTCTCGTACCGCCGCCCACCGGCGGTGAGCACGTCCACCATGCTGGCCGCCAAGGCGGCACCGAGCACTCCCGCCTCGACGGCCACCGAGCCCACGGCGTCGACCAGCACCTGCTGCGGCGCGGGCCGCCCTTCGCACAGCTTCGCCACCACCGCCTCCGTCGCCAGCACGCCGAATCCGGCGCCGGTGACCAGGGTGCTGCCCGCCCGCACCGCTTCGTCGTGCAGGGCGAGCAGCCCCTCCACGGCGACCAGGTCGCTGGCCAGGTCGACGTAGTGGCCGCCGGGCATGCAGGCACGGGCGATCACCGGTGCCGTGGCGGCGAAGGCGCCCATCGTGTTCACCACCACCCGCGGGCGCTCCCGCACGATCTCCTCCGCGATCCGCTCGGCCGAGTCGGCGACGACCACCTTCGCATCCCCGGGCAGACCGGCCTCGGCCCCGGCGGCGACCAGCCGCTCCCGGCTGCGCCCGACCGGCACGACCGTCAGCCCCCGCGCAGCCAGCCGCGCGGTCACACCTCGGCCGACACGGCCGGTGGCCCCGACGACCCACACCTCGTCGTTCGTCCTGACCTCGCCGGTCTCGCCGGTCTCGCTGGTCTCGGTCATGTGAATGTCACCCTGCCTCTTCCGGGCCGCACCGGGGACGGGCATCCCCAGTGATGACACAGTGTGTCATTGGTTCAGGCTAGCATCGATGGCACAGTGCGCCATCACCTGTTACCGTCGGCCTGTGGCGAGATGGGATCCGGGTGCGGAGGAGCGCCTGAAGCGGGCGGCTCTGGAGCTGTACCTGGAGCGCGGCTACGACAACGTGACGGTGACCCATATCGCCGAGCGGGCCGGACTCACCCGGCGCTCCTACTTCCGCTACTTTCCGGACAAGCGCGAGGTCCTGTTCGCCGGCTCGGAGCGCCTGCCCCCGGTGCTGGCGGAGGCGGTCCTGGCGGCGGACCCGGACGCGGCTCCGCTCGCCGCCGTCCTCGACGCGCTGGCGCGAGTGGGTGCCGAGCTCGTCGAGCAGGTGGACGGCGCGCCGGAGCGCCGGGCGGTGATCGACGCCAGCCCCGAGTTGCAGGAACGCGAACGGACCAAGACCGCTGCGATCACCGCTGCGATCCGCGACGCCCTGAGGCAACGCCAGGTGAACGCCGAGAGGGCCGAACTGGTCGCGCAGCTCGCCACGGTGGCCTTCCAGAACGCCTTCCGGCACTGGATCGAGGCCGAAGGGCGTGCGAGTTTCGGCAGCTGCCTGCACACGGTGACCGACGAACTGCGAGCCGCCCTCGCCGGGACGTGAGAGGGACGTCTGCCCGTGCCATAGCTGATCGCTTCAGGGCACAGCAGCGGCGTTAACGGGCATCTTCACAGATGGGGGTGTAGCTGCGGGGGCGGCTGGGCTTGCGGGTCTTGGGTCACCCTCTCTTGCTGTCGTTGGGAGTTTCCCCGAGGGGGCGGCCTTGCACGTTCGGGCTCGCTGCTGAGACTTCTTGTCGGGCCGTGCTGATGCCAGGCTGATCGAGGTGGGTCAACACATCGACACTCCCTCCTTCGATGTCCGCCCCGGGATGCCCCGCGAACGCCCTTGGTACCGACGGCCTCGATTGCTTGGGCATCAGCTCCTTTGGCGGCCGCGGGACTCTGTCGCGGTCGGCGGGCCTCAGCCGTTGGTGGACGCCCCTGGTCCGGTCGCGGCGTACCGGGCGGCGATGGTGCGGACGGCCTCGTCGACTACCTGAGCGACGCGTTCGGCGCTCACCTCCCAGCCCGGCACCAGGAGTGTCGGCCAGAAGACGTAGTTGGAGATCATGCCCAGGAACTGGGTGGCTGCGAGGTCCACGTCCTCGATCCGCACCGTTCCCGCCTCGTGCTCGGCCAGGAGGTAGCTGCGTACGGACTCGAAGTAGGGCATCTTCCCGCGCGAGAACTGCGCATGGGCCAGCTCGGGGAACCGCGGCAGCTCGGCGATGACGATCCTGAACAGGTCGGTCATCTGGGGTCGGCTCAGCAGCTCGGCGTAACGGCGACCGATGATGCTGAGCCCGTCAACGACGTTGCCTGCCGGCGGAGGATCCTCCTCGTCAGCGGTCGACCAGGACTCGGTCACGATGGCGTCGAACAGGGCGGCTTTGCTCGGAAACTGCTTGAACAAGGTGGCCCGCGAAACACCCGAGCACGCTGCGATCCGCGCCAGCGACGTCCGGTCGTAGCCCAGCTCGAGAAACAGTGCGGTCGCGGCCGTCATGATCAGCGCGCGCTTCTCCTGGGCGACGCGCTGGTGATACGTCGTCACGACCCTGCTCATGGGGCAAGCATAGGAGGTGAGTGGCTTGACTCGCCACTGCCGCCGACCTAGTGTCGAGGGGATGGTGAGTCGCCCGGCTCACCACTGGCCGCCGTTCATCACTGGTGATCCCGGTCATTCACCCACGTACCGAAGGAACATCTGATGCCCCGCTTCGACGACCAGACCGTGCTCGTGACCGGTGGGACCGGCGGCCAGGGCTCGAGCCACGTACGCGCCTTTCACGCGGAGGGAGCGAACGTGGTGATCGGCGACATCGACGCCGAACGCGGCGCCGCTCTCGCCGACGAGCTCGGGACCCGCGCTCGCTTCACCCGCCTTGACGTTACCGACGAGAGCTCGTGGTCCGCCGCTGTGCTAGCCGCCGAGAGCGCCTTCGGCGCCCTGAACGTGCTCGTCAACAACGCCGGCGTCCAGAACCCGCCGGCGCCGATCGAGAACACGGACCAGGCCACGTGGTCGCGCATCCTCGACATCAACCTCACAGGGACCTTCCTCGGCATCAAGGTCGCCGCCCCCGCTCTGCGCCGCGCAGCGGGGGGAGCCATCGTCAACATCGCCTCGACGATGGGCCTGGGCGGCACGGCTCACTACGCGCCGTACGTCGCCAGCAAGTGGGCCGTGCGAGGCCTCACCCAAACGGCAGCGCTCGAGCTCGGCCGCGACCACATTCGCGTGAACACCATCCACCCCGGTGTGATCGCGACTCCCTTCATCCAAGAACCAGCGGCCGGCGCCACCGCGGCGATCGCCGACTTCTACTCGCCCGAGCCGTTCGCCATCCCCCGGCTTGGAGAGCCGACCGACGTCACCAGGCTTCTCTTGTTCCTCACATCATCAGACGCGTCGTTCATCACGGGGTCGGAGTACGTCATCGACGGTGGGCTCCTCCTCGGCCCCGCCCTTCAGGCCGAGACCGTATGAGCAGTGCGGACACGACCGGATGGAACGACTCCGCACGGGACGCGTCTCTGTCGCACCTGCCCGATCACATCCGGCGAGCCATCGAGATCACACCCGCCGCAGGCACCAGAGAACGGATCATCGACATCACGACGCTGGGGCGCCGCACCGGCCGGCCACGCCGCATCGAGATCTTCTTCTACCGAGCTGCGGGCACCACCTACCTGTGTAGCGGCGCCGGCGGTGCCGCGACCGACTGGCATGCGAACCTTCTCGCCAATCCCCACTTCACCTTCCACCTCAAGAACGGGATCCGCGCAGATCTGCCTGCACGGGCCACGCCTGTCACCGACCCGGCTGAACGTCAGGCCGTGCTGGCGGAGATCGTCGCGGATCTCAATCAGCCCCACGACCCCGGCACCATCCGGCCGACTCGGCTCGAAGACTGGGCCGACAGCCGGCTGATGCGCATCAGCTTTCCGCCATCGGCCGTGATCGCGGATCCCTCGACAGATGACCTACTCCCAGGGACTGGGGGTAGTCGCGGCTAGACCGGCTCTTCGCCTGATGAGGGTGTAGCCGGCGCGGCGGTCACAGATGGATGTCGAGGTCTCCAGAGGGAAAGGCTCCTACACGCTCATCCTGAAAGAACCGCCACGTGCCCGACGCCACCGTCGGTGAGCGCATAGATGCGTTCGCCCACCCCGATCTGACAACCTTCTGCCGCCTCGACGAGCTTGGGCTCGTCGTCACCGGCCAGCGCCTCGAGCCCGACCGCGCTGTTCCCGCGTGCCGGGTGGTCGAGCCGGACCAGTGGTGCCGTCGCTGCGGCTGCGAAGGCGCGCCACGCGACACCGTGACCCGCGGGCCAAGCTGTCGCGCCGCGGGCTGCGGTGGGCTCTGGAAGCGATCGTGTGCCGACACCTGACCGTCGCCCGTGTCGCCGAGGGCCTCGGCGTCGCGTGGAACACCGCCAACGACGCCGTCCTGGCCGAGGGCAAGCGGGTCGACCTCACCGCGGTTCGTGCCGGCACCGGGCCGGCCCGGTTGCTCGACATGGTCGAGGGCCGGAGGCGACCGCGGTGATGGATCCCTTCCACGTCGTCCGCCTGGCCGGCGACGCGCTCGACAAGTGCAGGCGCCGAGTCCAGCTCGCGATCCACGGGCATCGCGGCATGAAAAGGTGACCCGCTCTACTCGGCACGGCGCACACTGCACACCGGTGCCGGGCTGCTGACCGAGAAGCAGAAGGACCGGCTTGCCGACTTGTTCGCGACCGATGCTCCCGTCGAGGTCATCACCCTGGGTCGGACGCTGAAGAAGCGCGCCGTCGACGTGCTGGCCTACTTCGACCGGCCCGGCACATCCAACGGTCCACCGAGGCCATCAACGGGAGGCTCGAGCACCTGCGCGGGTCCGCACTCGGCTTCAGGAACCTGACCAACTACATCGCCAGATCGCTGCTCGAGACCGGAGGCTTCAGGCCGCAACCACACCCTCGTTCGTGATGAGCCCGTTAACGACGAGCACCGCGTTGAGCTGGGACGACTTGCGCCCGGGGCCGGCATCGGGATCCGGGACTCCAAGGATCCCGACGGTGGCCTCATCGGCCTCGCGTCAGCGCCGTTCACCAAGCTCGTCGCTCGAATCAGGCGGGGCGTGGTGGTGGAGGGCTGCGGTTGTGCGGCCCGGTTGTTGGCGGTGTCGGGTGGGCCGATCGTGTCGGGTGGCCCGCTACCCGTTCGGGATCTTGTTCGGGCGCCCGGTGGTGGGAGCAGCCGGTACACATAGCGCCCGTCGGGGTCTTTGCTGATCCCGATCTGGTTCGGGCTGGCGTGTTTGAAGCGGTTGTGCCATCCGCAGGTGAGGGCGAGCTGGTCGATGTCGGTGGGTGAGTGTCCGAGGGCCCAGCCGTTGACGTGGTCGACCTCGCACAACGTCCCCGGGATCTCGCATTCCCGGACTGCGCAGCTCGGATACAGGGTCTCCAGTACCTGTCGTTTGGCGGCGCTGGCGAACCGCTCCCGGTAGCCGAGGTACAGCGGTGTGTGCCCTCGCCCGAGGATCAGCGGTGAGACTCCTGCCGATAGGGCGATGCGGCGGGCCTGCGGTGCGGGGATCGGGGTGCCGTCGGTGAGGCGGGCGGGGCATTCGCGGCTTGGAAGGGGTCGTATTCTGTGGCTCCGGGGATAGGTGTGGCTAGATATACCTCCGGCGTCCAGGGTTGGCGCAGCCGGGTTTGTTAATTGTTTTGCGGACACTTGTTGGCTGGGTTGGCGCGTCCGGGAGAGGTGGGCGGAGCCTCCGAGGTCGCGGCGAGCCTTCTGCCCTGCTGGACGGATTAACGGCCCGAGGAGGTTGAGAACACTCCTGATCGTGCCGATTGGACGTCAGTTCTTCTTCAGTTCCTCGGCGAGCATCACGATGATGCCGCTGGGACCGCGGACGTACGTGAGCTTGTAGATGTCCTCATAGGTGGCCACGCCGCGAAGCGGACGGCATCCGTGTTTCGCGGCTATCTCGAGGGCCTTGTCGATGTCGTCGACTGAGAAGGCGACGCGGTGCATGCCGATGTCGTTGGGACGAGTGGGCTCCGACTCGATCGCTTGGGGGTGGATGTACTCGAAGAGTTCGAGGTGCCCGTGACCGTCCGGCGTCCGGAGCATCGCAATGTTGGCGTGGTTGCCATCAAGGCCGACGGCAGTGTCGGTCCACTCACCACTGACCGTGTCACGGCCGACGACTGTGAGACCGAGGTCCGTGAAAAAGGAGATCGCTGCTTCGAGGTCGTCAACGGTGATGCCGACGTTCTCAAGTTTGATGGCCATGTGCCGCATGCTATCGAGCCGGGCCGATGAAGCCGGCGATGGCGGGTGTCCGGGACTGGGCGGTATGGCTGATGGTGCGGAGGCGCACGGGGGGCTTGGCCGCCCGTGCGCCTCGCGCCGGGTCAGCCTTCGATTCGGTGTTGGGTCCAGAAGGACGTGAGGTCGGTGGTGGTGGCTGCCTGGGCGGCCTTCTTGAATTCGGCGGTGGTGGAGATGCCGTACCAGTGGCTCGAGGCGTAGGTCTTGAGGAGGTTCGCCATGGCGGAGTCACCGATCAGGCGTCGCAGGTCGTGCAGGGCGCACTTGCCGTAGTTGTAGACGACGGTGGAGTAGCGGGACGAGTGCGCGTCCCAGTAGGCCATCGAGTTGGTGATCTTCTCTGCGGAGGAGGCCCAGGAGACGCTGTTCCAGCAGCCCGAGCCGCTGATGCCCCGGTAGAGGTCGGTGGAGTAGTCGGCGAACGCCTCGTCCAGCCAGGGGTGGTCGTACTCGTCGTCGCCGACGATGCCGTACCACCATTGGTGGGCGAGTTCGTGGGGGAGGGCGACGTCGCTGACGAGGTCGAGGACGAAGCCCGGGTACTCCATGCCGCCGAACCAGAAGTTGTTGTCGAGGACGGCGTCGACCTCGCCGTACGGGTAGGCGCCGAAGCGGCCGGAGTGGGCGTCGATGGCGTCGGTGGCGAGCGACAGCATCTGCTGGGCGCTGGACTGGCTGATGCCGCTCACCCAGTACATGTTCACCTTGACGCCGTTCGGCGAGGTGGCGGAGATCTTGGAGAACGGGCCGGCGCCCCAGGCGAACTCGCGGACGTGGGTCGCGGTCGCGGTGGTGACCGTCCGGCCGGACGAGCCGGGCGTGTCGACGGAGGTGCCGGTGGCGGGGACGGCGAGGGAGGTGGGGTGGTCGAGCGTCACCTTGTAGTCGCTCGCCAGGCCGTAGAACGACTCGCCGTTGTTGGTGTACGGGTCGAGGTGCCAGCCGTCGGCGTCGTGGACGGCCAGGACCGGCAGCGCGTTGCCGAGGAAGTTGTACGCCCCGTCGTGGCCGAACCGGTCGGCGCCGGACGGGACGGCGATGCCCAGGTCGAACGCGACGGTGGCGCTCTGTCCCTGCGGCAGCGGGTTCGGCAGGGTGATCTTCATGGCGGTGCAGGCGACCGTGAGGGACGAGGCGGTGCCGCCGGTCACGTTGGTGACGGTGATCGGGGTGGACGGGCAGGTGCCGTGGGCGTTGTCCCACAGCCGCAGGTAGACCTCGGAGAGCGGGGCCGAGTCGGTGTTGGTGAAGGCGACCGACTCGTGGCCCTGCCAGTTCGCGCCGGACGAGTCGCTGGTGAGGTTGACGGTGTAGGACTGCGCGTCGGGTGTGCGGGTGCCGTCGCCGGTGGGCGGCGGGGTCGTGCCGCCGCCGGCGATGTCGAGGGCGACGTCGTCCAGCACGAAGCTGGTCTGGGCGCCGGAGTCCTCGACGCCGGTGAAGGAGAGCGTGACGGTCTTGCCCGCGTAGGCGGACGCGTCGAAGCTCTTCTTCACGTAGCCGGAGTTCGCGTCGAGGTTGGAGTAGGTGGCGACGGTGTCGCCGCCCATCTTCGCGGTGAGCTTGTCGTAGGCGGTGCCCGGGGATTCGTCGGTGTCGACATGCAGGTAGAACGACAGGGTCGCCTTGCAGCCGGCGGGCAATGTCACCGACTGGGACGCGGTGTCGGTGTGGGACGAGCCGTAGCCGTTCAGCCAGGCGAAGTGCGTCCCGGAGTGGGCGCTTTCGCCGTTGCCGTTGGCGGTCACGACGCCGGACGAGGTCGTCCACGGCGAGGTGCCGCTCTCGAACCCGCCGTTCGAGACGACCTGCGCTGCGGAGCAGTCGGTCGTGATGGCCTGTGCGGGCGCGACCGCCGCGACGAGGCCGGCCGCCGCGGTCGCCACGGCGGTGGCGGCGGCCAGGAGTCTGGTGTTCATGGTGCTCCTTGCTCATGGCTGTCGCCGGCCCCCCAGCGGTGGGGACCGGCGACAGGCAGGGGGACTACGACGTCAGCCGGCGTTCAGGGCCACGTCGTCGATGACGAAGCTGGTCTGGAGGTAGTCGTCCTCCGTGCCGGAGAAGGAGAGCGTGACGGTCTTGCCCGCGTAGGCGGACAGGTCGATGCTCTTCTGCGCGTAGCCCGAGTTGGCGTCGAGGTTGGAGTAGGTCGCGACGGTGGTGCCGCCGGCCTTGACGGTGAGCGTGTCGTAGGCGGTGCCGGGCGACTCGTCGGTGTCGATGTGCAGGTAGAAGGTGAGGGTCGCCTTGCAGTTGGCCGGGATCGTCACCGACTGGGTGGCCGAGTCGGTGTGCGGCTGGCCGTATCCGTTGAGCCAGGCGAAGTGCGTTCCGGAGTGGGCGCTCTCGCCGTTGCCGTTCGCGGACACGACGCCGGACGTGGTGGTCCAGGGCGAGGTGCCGCTCTCGAATCCGCCGTTGGACACCTTGTCACCGGGAGCGGAGCAGCTTCCGCCACCGGGCGGGTTGACCGTCCAGTTGAAGGTGGCGGTGCCGGTCTGGCCGGAGGTGTTCTTGGCGGTGACCGTGGCGGTGCTGGTGCCCGCCGTGGTCGGGGTCCCGGAGATCACGCCGCTGGTCGCGTTGATCGACAGCCCGGCCGGCAGCCCGGTCGCGCTGTAGGACAGCGTCTGCCCGCCCGGGTCGCTGGCCTTGACCTGCAGGCTGACCGGCTGGCCGACGGTGCTGGTCTGGTCGCCGGGGCTGGTGACCGCGGGGCCGCCGCCCTGGCCGGGGCAGGTGCCCGGGACGGGGTCGGTGCCGGTGACGCTGACCGCCGCCCACGCGGCATTGACGGTGTTGTACTCGGTGCAGTGCGTGCCGTACAGGTCGGCCGCGGCCTTCAGCGAGTCGGTGCGGGCCCGCGCGTAGTTCTCGTTGCTGTTGGCGTACGAGGCCAGCGCCTTGTACCAGATCTTGCCGGCCTTGTCGTTGCCGATGCCGGTGACCGTGGAGTTGTTGCAGGTCGGGCTGTTGCCGTAGCCGTGGTCCCCGCTGCCGACGGCGGCGAGGAAGAACCAGTGGGCGAGCGGGCCGAGCGAGTAGTGCGGGTCCAGACTGCCGTTGCTGCTGGAGTAGCAGTCGGGCGAGTTGCCGTCCAGCGACGGGTGGTACATCCAGCGCAGCGGCTGGTTGTCGCCGTTGATGTTGATCAGCTCGCCCATGGTGTAGTCGGGCTTGTCGTTCGGGTTGTTGGCGTAGAACTCCACCATCGTCCCGAAGATGTCGCTGGTGCCCTCGTTCATCCCGCCGGTCTCGCCGTTCTCCTCCCAGCCGGTGAGGGCGCCGCTGACGCCGTGGCTCATCTCGTGGCCGGCGACGTCGAGCTCGACGAGCGGCCGGGCGTTGCCCTGGCCGTCGCCGTAGGTCATCTGGGTGCCGTCCCAGAACGCGTTGACGTAGGCGTTGCCGTAGTGGGTGCGGGACGGGACGCCGCGTCCGTCGCCGAAGATGCCGCTGCGGCCCTGGACGTTCTTGTAGTAGTCGTAGGTCATCGCGGCGCCGTAGTGGGCGTCGACGCCGGCGGAGGCGGGGTCGCTGTTGGAGCCGGTGCCGAACGTGCCGGTGGAGTTGCTGAAGATGGTGCCGGTGCCGGACGTGGCGTGGTTCAGGTTGGTGGTGTACCCGTTGCCGTGCGACGGGTCCTTCATCTGCCACGTGCTGCCGGACTGCGTCAGGTCGATGTTGACCGTTCCGACGTAGATGCCGTGGCCGGTGCCGGTCGTGAGCGCGGTGGCCGGGGCGGCGGGAGCGGCGGCCCGGGTGCCGGCGGGGGCGATGGTGTCGATCTCGTCGCTGCTCTGGACGACCTTGCCCTTGCGCGCGTCGACCATGATGTGCAGCCTGCTGGGCGTCTGGTCGGCCTTCACGCCGGACACGACGGTCTCCCAGACCAGCGTGGCGGAGCGGCCTTCCATCCTGATCGCGAGCGTGGGCGCGGAGACCGCCGACACCGTGCCCTTGAGCTGCCTGCGGGCGAGGTCGGCGGCGTTGCGGGAGCTGACGGCGGGCGTGGTGCGGATCGCGCCGGAGGTCGCGGACGCGGTCTCCAGCGCCTCGTAGGAGCCGTTCGGTTTGAGGTGGACGATGAGGTCCCCGCCGTAGACGGGGAGTCCCTTGTAGGTCCGGTCGAAGCGGACGTCGGCGGCGCCGTCGCGGCTGACGGCGACGGTCCTGACCTTGAACTTCTGCCCGCTCGCGCGGTGCGCGCGCTTGCCGTGGGCGTCGAGGGCCTTCGTCGCGTTCTTGACGGCCTTGTCGCGCGTGGGCGGTGCGGGGTTCAGCGTGAAGCCGGCCTTGGAGAAGGCGTCGGGTCCGGTGGGCTGGGCCTTGGGGTCGGGCTTGGCCTGCGGGGCGGCGGCGGCCTCGGGTGCGGCCGCGACGCCGGTGAGGGCGATCAGCGCGGCCGCCGATGAGACGATCGCGATGGTCCGTTGGGACATGGGGGTCGTTGTCCTTTCACCACTGAAGCGGGTAACCCGTGGTGACGGGGGTGGACGTCCGGACGCCGTCGGCCGCGCGCTCCCTTCCGTGCGATTTCCGATAAGCCGGGCATCACGGACAAGCGCGAGTCTGTGGACACATGGGGGTTTGCAGAAGCCTCACGGCGCACGCGTAGGGATATCCCTATGCCCCCGGCACGGCGCCGGAGCGGACCCGGAAGAGCAGCGGAACCCGCAGGTCAGCGGCCGGAGACCGCGACCCGCGCGACGTCCACCCGGGAGCGGACGCCCAGCTTGCGGAACGTCCGGGTGAGGGCGGCCTCGACGGTCTTGACGCTGAGGAAGAGCCGGGACGCGATCTCCCGGTTGGTCGCGCCCTCGGCGACCAGGACGGCGACCTTGCGCTCGATGTCGGTGAGGACGGCGAGCGGGTCGGCGCCGGCGAGCCGTCCACCGGGCTCGCCGCGGCCCGGCCCGCCGTCGTCCAGGGCCCGCAGGTCGGCCTGGACCCGGTTCAGCCAGGGTCGCGCCTGCGCCCGGGCGAAGACCGTGCGGGCGCGCAGCAGGTCGGCGCGCGCCTCGCCCGCCTCGCCCATGCGGGCGCGCAGCGTCCCCAGCTCCAGCCAGGCGCGCCCCTCTTCCAGCCGGTACGGGAGCGCCTGCAACTGCTCGGCCGCGCGGACGAGCCCGTCCAGCGCCACGTCGAGGTCGCCCTCGGCCGCGCGCACCAGCGCGGACGACCGTTCCAGCACGGCCAGCACACCGCGCCGCCCCAGCCGGGAGGCCTGCGCGCGCGCCTCGGCCAGCACGTCCACCGCCTCCCGCGTGCGGCCGACGCCGGCGAGGGCGTCGGCGAGGTCGGCGTGCCAGCGCCGCACGGCCGGATCGCCCAGCCCCTGCCCGTTCTCCATCCGCCGGACCCGGTCCAGGATCCGCACCGCGCCGGCGGCGTCGCCGAACTGGAGCCGCACCTGCGCCTCGGCGTGCAGCGCGCGCGGCAGGAACAGCAGGTCGCCGTCGCTCTCGCTGTGCTGGAGCGCCTGCTCGGCCGCGGCGAGCGCCCGGTCGAGGTCGCCGCCGGCGGCCTCCGCCAGCGCCAGCGCGTACCAGGACGGGCCCTGGCTCAGCCCGCTGTCCTCGGCCAGGTCCAGGCTCTGCCGGGCCAGGCTGAGCGCCTGCCGGCAGCGGCCCCGGTGGATCTCCACCTGGCTCATGCAGAACTGGCTGAGGCACAGGCTCTCGACGACGCCGCGCTGGCGGACGCCGTAGATCAGCGTGCGCAGCTCGGCGCGGGCCTCGTCCAGCCGGTCGTGCAGCAGGTGGTGCCGGTGCTTGAGGTAGATGGGCCCGTTGTGGTGCCACATCACCTGCGGCTCCTGCGGGTCGGCGAGCGCGCGGCGCAGCGTCTGCTCGGCGTCCGGCCGGCCGAGGAAGAACTCGATGTTCGCCTGCTTGGTCAGCGCGAGCAGCTCCGTCACCCGGTCCCCGGCGACGGCGGCCAGCTCGGCGGAGCGGCGGGCGTGCTCCAGCGCGGCCTCCGCCGAGCCCAGCACCATCCAGGCCCGCCAGCTCAGCCGGTAGTGCAGCGGCGCGAGCAGCGCCGGCTCGCCCTGCGCGTCCTCCATCGCGCGGGGGAAGACCTCCTCCACCTCGGCGAGCGCCTGGCCGGAGGAGTCCATCACGACCATCCACGCGCGCACCCGGTCCGCCGGCCGCGCGGTGGTCTCCAGGACGAGGTGGGCCAGCCGCCTGGCCAGCGCGTAGTCGCCCGCCGCGACGGCGTCCTCGGCGGCGCGCAGCCGCCGGCCGACCTCGGCGTCCCGCTCGGACTCGGGGGTGTGCTCGGCGGCCAGCTCGCCGAGGTGGGCCGCGGTGGACAGCCCGCCGCGGCGGCGCGCCACGGCGGCGGCGTCCTCCAGCGTCCCGGCGATCCGCCGGTCCCGCCCGGACGTCAGCTTCGCCAGGTGCAGGGCCCGCTCGACCGGATCGCGGACGGCCTGCGACAGCGCCGCGTGCGCGGCCTTCCGCTCGACGGCCTCCGCCTCGGCGTAGATGACGGCCGACAGCAGCGGGTGGGTGAACCGGATCTGGCCGCCGGCGGTCACGTCCACGATGCCGTGGCGCTCGGCCTCCGCGAGGTCGGCGCCGCCCGCCCGGCGCAGCAGCTCGACCGACGGGCGGCTCGCCGCGCTCGCCATCAGCAGCGTCTCGCGGGTGCCGCGGGGCAGCGCGCCCACCCGCTTCTGGATCAGCACTGACAGGCTCTGCGGGATCGGCAGCGCGCCGCCTCGGGGCCCGTGCTCCTCCCACCCGCCGCTCCGACGCCCGCGCTCCTCCCACCCGCCGCTCCGGGGGCCGCCCTCCTCCCACGCGCCGCTCTCCACGACGCTGCGCGCGAGCTCCACGGCGAAGAACGGGTTCCCGTCGCTGACCCGGTGGATGCGCGCGAGCTGCGCGCGTGGCCAGGACCGGCCGAACCGGTCGGCGAGCAGGGCCGCGAGTTCCGCCGCCGACATCGGCGGCACCTTCACCGTCAGCACGGGAGCCGGGCACAGCCCGGCCGCCTCCCGCCACTGCCCGCCGGTGCCGCGCGGGTCGCCGAACGACGCCCGCACGGAGGCGACCATCCGCAGCGGCGGGGAGAGCCGTCCGGCCCGCCGGGCGACGAAGGCGAGCAGCTCACCGGTCGGCTTGTCCAGCCACTGCGCGTCGTCGACCAGGACGAGGCCGGGCCGGTCGGCGCACAGCAGCCGCAGCGCGTGCAGCACGGCCAGCCGCAGGCACAGCAGGTCGCGCTCGCCGATCGGGACGTCGTGCAGCAGCAGCGCGGACCGCAGGGCGCGGCGCTCCGGCTCGGGCAGCCGCTCGACGACCTCGTCGGCGCCCTGCGCGACCAGGTCGATGAGCCCGAGGAACGGCAGGTGGCGCTCGGTCTCGGCGGGGCAGCAGGCGAACACCCGGTGCCCGGCCGCCGCGTACTCGTCGGCGAGGGCGGAGACCAGGGTGGACTTGCCGATCCCGGTGGGGCCGACCAGGAGCGCGCCGCCGCCCCCGGCGAGGTGGCCGCGCACCTCGCCCAGCACGCCCGCGCGGCTCGGCGCCGCGCCGCCGCGGACGTGGCGGGGCCCCTGCCCGTCTGTTGCCGGAGGACGTGCCGGTGGGACGATGCCCACCACGTTTCCGCCGGTCGGCCGGATCGCATGCCTCATCGCGTGGCCTCCGCACCGCCTGGGTCGGCGTGTGAACCCGTCGCGGACGGTAACCCTCTCCGCAACCGCAGTCAAGATCCCGGTCGTGGTCCGGGCGCGACGTCCCGGCACCGTCCGGAGCGGCCCCCGGCGGCGGTCATGACCTCAAGTCAGTACGTCCATATGTAAGAACAAAGTATTGACTGGCTCCCGCGCTGCGGATACAAATGTGCCCCAAGCCACACGTGGATGACGAACAGGTGAACAGAGGGTGAACACCCTCCGAACGAACCGTGACGTCGTCGTCCTTCGTCGACCGGGCCATTGGAGGCACACCATGCGGGTCGGACTGCTGGGCGCGGGACGGATCGGGGCCTGGCACGCCCGGTTCCTGAGCGGGCACCCGCTGGTGGAGGAGCTGGTCATCGGCGACGCCGACGCGCGCCGGGCCGAGGCCCTCGCCGGCCCGCTCGGCGCCCGCGCCGCCGACCCGGACGCGGTGCTCGCCGCCGGTCCGGACGCGGTGCTCATCGCGACGCCCACCTCGACCCACGCCGACCTGCTCGTCCGGGCCTGCGAGGCGGGCGTGCCGGCGTTCTGCGAGAAGCCCGTCGCGCCCGACCTGCGCACGACGCTGGAGGTCCGGGACCGCGTCGCCAAGACCGGCGTGCCGGTGCACATCGGCTTCCAGCGCCGCTTCGACGCCGGGTACGCCGCCGCCCGCCAGGCGGTGCTGGACGGGCGGCTCGGCGACCTGCACCGCGTGCACCTGGTCACCGCCGACCCGGCGCCGCCGCCCGCCGAGTACGTCCGCTCGTCCGGCGGGATCTTCCGGGACTGCCACATCCACGACTTCGACATCCTGCGCTGGGTCACCGGTCGCGAGGTCGAGTCGGTCACGGCGGTCGGCGCCAACCGGGGCGACGACTACTTCGCGGCGGCGCGGGACGTCGACACCAGCGCGGCCGTCATGGTGATGGACGACGGCACCGTCGCGACGATGCAGGGCTCGCGCTACAACGGCGCGGGCTACGACGTCCGGATGGAGCTGTCCGGCACCGCCGGGACGTGGGTGGTCGGGCTGGACGAGCGGGCCGCGCTGCGGTCGGCCGAGCCGGGCGTCGACTGGCCGTCCGGGGACGCGTGGGGCAACTTCTGGGACCGGTTCGAGCCCGCCTACGCGGCCGAGATTGGAACGTTCCTAGACGTGGCGCGGGGGCACGCGGACAGCCCGTGCACCGTCGACGAGGCCCTGGAGGCGCTGCTCATCGCCGAGGCCGCCACGCTGTCGCTGCACGAGGAGCGCCGCGTCCGGCCGGCGGAGCTGCGATGATCTGGGCCATCGCGTTCGGCGCCGTCGCCCTCGCCTTCGTGTGGGTGACCGGCGTCAACGACGGCGCCGCGCTGCTCGGGCTGAGCGGCCGCTACCCGCGCTCGTCCGCGCCGCTGCTGATGCTGCTCGTGCTGGTGCCGCTCGTCGTGGTCCCGCAGCTCGTCGGGACGGCCGTCGCGCGCACCTTCACCGAGCGGCTCGCCGACCTCGGCGACCCCCGCGGCGCGGTGGCGTTCCTGCTCGGGATCACCGTCGCGCTCACCGTCGTCGGGCTGCTGTCCCGCAAGGGGCTGCCGACCAGCCTGACGCTGGCGATCCTCGGCGGCATCGGCGGCGCCTGCTTCGGCATGGGCCTGCACGTGTCCTGGGGCGGCCTCGCGACCGTCCTGCTCATCGGCGCGGCGGCGCCGCTCGTCGGGACGGCCGTCGGCTACGGGCTCGGGCTCGTCTCGCGGCGCGTCCCGTCCTTCACCGGCATGCCGCGCGCCGTGCGCACCGCCCACGTCCTCGCCTACGGCGCCCAATGCGCCGCCTACGCCGCCAACGACGGGCAGAAGATGCTCGCCGTCGTCAGCGTCGCCCGCCAGGTCGTGACGACGCGGCGGCTCGGCGCGGTCGGGCCCGTCCAACCCGCGCCGCTGATGCTGCTGCTGATCGCCGTGGTGTTCTGCGCCGGCGCGCTCAGCGCGGTGCACCGCGTCGGCGAGCGGCTCGGCCGCGGCCTGGTCCTGGCCCGGCCGCTGCACGTGGTGTCCACGGAGGCGGCGGCGGCCGCTTCGGTGACGGCCAGCTCGTTCGCCGGCGCGCCGGTCAGCATGACCCAGTCGGTGACCGCCGGGGTGGTCGGCGTCGCGGCCAGCGAGGGCGCGTCCCGGGTGCGCTGGCAGAACGTCCTCGGCATCGGCGCGGCGTGGGTGTTCACGCTGCCGCTGGCGTTCGCCGCCGGCGGGCTCGGCGGCCTAGCGGTGAGGGCGCTGTGAGCGCCGCCGTGCGGCCCGCGCGCCGCTTCCGGCTCGTCTGGGACGACCTGCGCGGCCGGTCCGGGAACCGGGTGATCGACCAGGTCGGGCGGCAGATCGGCGCCGTCCGCGACGGCGCCGAGCTGGCCCGGGAGATGGCCGCCGGACGCATCGCACCGGCCGGCGCCCGCGCCCGGATGGCCGAGATCGAGCACGCGGGCGACGCCGAGCGCGCCGCGCTCGCCGCGATGCTCGGCGACGTGCTGGCCACCCCCATCGACCGGGAGGACCTGTTCCGGCTCTCCCGGTCCGTCGACGACATCCTCGACAACCTGCGCGACTTCGTCCGGGAGGCCGACCTGTTCGGCCCGCCGGAACTCGACTTCACCCTCGCTCCGCTGGACGCGGTGCTCGACGGGCTGACCGCCCTCGACGGCGCCGTCCGGAAGGTCCTCGCCGAGCCCGCCGCCGTCACCATCGCGGCGCTGGGCGCGCGCAAGGCCCGCAACCGGGTCCGGGAGACCAGGCAGGCCGAGCTGGCCCGCCTGTTCGCCGGCCCGCTCGGCATCGACGTCCTGCGCGGGCGGGAGCTGCTCGCCCGGCTGGACGCGGTCGGCCGGCGCCTCGGCGAGGCGGCGGACGCCCTGTCGGACGCGATGTTGAAACGCAGTCACTGACCCCGCTTCACGAACGACCCCGCGTCACCGCATGAGAGAGCCGCAGGCTCGGGGGCCCGCGGATGCACACCGAGGAGAGAGCTCACATGATCCGCACCATTCCCACCGGGCGCCGCGCCCGGGCCGGTGCCGCGGCGGCCGCCGCCGTGGCCACCGCGCTGCTCAGCGCCTGCGCGCCGTCCACCAGCGGGGAGGCCGGCGCCAAGGGGACGCCGCTGCCGTCGGTGACCGTGGAGGACGCCGCGTCGTTCGACCTGGACGCGCTCGTCGCCGCCGCGAAGAAGGAGGGCAGCGTGCTCGCCTACGACGGCAGCGGCGACGTCAAGGACATGGCGGAGGCGTTCACCAAGAAGTACGGCATCAAGGCCGAGGGCATGAAGTCCAAGGCCGCCGACACCGCCGAGAAGATGACCCGCGAGGCGCAGGCCAAGAACGTCACGATCGACGTCAGCCTGTTCGAGGACGGCCCGATGCTGGTCGGCCAGCTCCTCCCGCAGCAGATCGTCAAGACGTGGATCCCGCCGGACCTCGCGTCCCACATCGGCGAGGCGAACCGCAACCCGCTGATGATGATCTCGAAGGCGTACGTGTTCGCCTACAGCCCGAAGCTGAGCCCGCAGGGCTGCCCGGTGAAGAACATCTGGGATCTCACCGACCCCAAGTGGAAGGGCAAGGTGATGCTCCAGGACCCGCTGGGCAAGGAGGTCTTCACCCAGTGGTTCACGCAGCTGTCCGAGCAGGGCGGCGACAAGCTCACCGCCGCCTACGAGCAGCTCGGCAAGGGCAAGCTCAAGCTGTCGGAGGACGACCCGGCGCACGAGTGGGTGAAGCGGTTCGCGCAGAACTCGCCGGTGCTGACCACCGAGGACGAGGACGTCGCGGCCGGGGTCGCCGCGCCCAACCAGACCCAGCAGCGCGTCGGCCTGCTCTCCATCGCCAAGTTCCGCGACGTGGAGGAGAAGGGCTACCAGATGAAGGTCTGCGAGGGCCTGAATCCGTGGGTCGGGTTCGCCTACCCCAAGTTCGCCACGATCGCGACCGGCTCCAAGCACCCGAACGCCGCCAAGCTCTTCGTGCACTTCGCGATGGAGAAGGAGGGCTTCGACCTGGAGGCCCACGCCGGCGGGGTGTCCGGTAACGACGAGGTCGGCGTCAGCAAGAACAACCCGCCCGGGCTGGGCGACTGGAACACCCAGCTGTACCAGTTCTCGGCGAGCCGGCTGATCGCCGACTTCCGCGGGCGCCAGGACATCAAGGACTTCTGGCGTCTGAACCACCACTAATTCCCCCTGTCCGGCGGGCCGCGAGCGGCGGCCCGCCGGGCCCCTCACCCCGGAGGAACCTTCCATGGCGGTCGCCGCCCCCGCACGGCCGGCGTCACGCGGCCGGCGCGCGCTCTACCGGGCCCGCGTGCTGCTGCGCGATCCCACCGTGCTGCTCGGCATCCTGATGAGCCTCGTCCTGCTGTATCTGGTCATCGCGCCGCTGGTGTCGGTGATCTCCGACGCGGGCCGCGTCCAGTACGGGGACGAGGCGCGCTCGGGCCAGGCCCCCGGCTCGTGGACGAGCTACTACCTGTGGCGGGTGTTCCGCTCGCCCGTCAGCAAGCTGCTGTTCTGGGAGCCGCTGTGGCACACGCTGTTCGTCGCGGTCGGCGTCATCGCGTTCGCGCTGGTGGTCGGCGGTTCCATGGCGTGGCTGGTGACGCGCACGAACGTGCCCGGCCGCAAGTTCCTGGCCGCCGCGCTCGTCGTGCCGTACATGCTGCCGTCCTGGACGTTCGCGCTGGCGTGGCTGGCGCTGTTCAAGAACGAGGGGTCCGGCGGGCAGGTCGGCTACCTGCAGGGCGCCGGCATCCACACCCCCGACTGGCTGGCGTACGGTCCGCTGCCGATCATCGTGACGCTGGGGCTGCACTACTACCCGTTCGTGCTTCTGCTGTTCGGTAACGCGCTGCGCCGCATCGACTCGCAGCTGGAGGACTCGGCGCGCATCCTCGGCGCCGGCGGCAAGACGGTCATGCGCCGCATCACGCTGCCGCTGATGATGCCGGCGCTGTCGTCGGCGGTGCTGCTCGTCCTCGGGCGCGTCCTCGGCACGTTCGGCACCCCGTACATCCTCGGGCTGCCCAGCGACTACAACGTGCTGTCGACCAGCCTCTACCACGCGATCCGGGACCGCAGCACGGGCGTCGCGTCCACGCTCGCGGGCGTGATCGTGCTGGTCGGCGTGATGGTGGTGCTCATCGACACCCGGCTCGTCCGGGAGCAGCGCCGGTTCGTCACCGTCGGCGGCAAGGGCGCGATGGACCGGCGCGGCGACCTGCGCGGCTGGCGCTGGCCGGCCTTCGCGGTCGGCATGGCGGTGTTCGCGGCGAGCGTCATCGTCCCGGTGCTGACGCTGCTGCTGTCCACGATCACCAAGACGCCCGGCGTGTTCAGCGCGGACAACTTCACGCTCAAGTACTGGTTCGGCAGCGACATCCCGGGCGCGGTCGGATTCCCGCACGGGGTGCTGCGCGGCAGTGAACTGTGGGAGGCCGCCTGGAACAGCCTGCGCATCGTCGGCCTGGCGTCCCTGGTCTGCGGGCTGCTCGGCCTGCTCATCGGATACGTGGTGGTGCGCTCGGACGGCAGCCGCGTCTCGATGTTCCTGCGGCAGGTGTCGTTCCTGCCCTACCTCGTGCCCGGCATCGCGTTCGCCGCCGCCTGCCTGTCGCTGTTCGCGGTGCGGCGCGGCCCCGTCCCCGCCCTCTACGGGACGATCACGCTGCTCGTCCTCGTCCTCGTCATCACGCACCTGCCGTACTCGTCCCGGTCGGGGATCGCGGCGATGATGCAGCTCGGCCGGGAACCGGAGGAGGCCGCGCAGATCAGCGGCGCGCGGTGGCCGACCCGGATGCTGCGGATCATCATCCCGATCCAGCGCGGCGCGCTCGTCACCGGCGTGGTGCTGCCGTTCATCTCCGGCCTGAAGGAGCTCAGCATCGTGATCATGCTGACCACCTCGGGCACCCAGCTGCTGACCACGCTCTCGATCGGGCTGGTCGACTACGGCTACACCCAGCTCGCGAACGGCGTCGTGCTCGTCATCGCGCTGGTCTCGTTCACCATGACCTACCTGGCCCAGCGGCTCACCAAGAGCAGCCTGGCCTCGGGCATCGGAGGTTGATCAATGCCGACCATCACGCTCAGCGGAGTGGTCAAGAACTACGCCGGCGGGCACGCGGCGGTGAAGGACCTCGACCTCACCATCCCCGACGGCTCGTTCACCTGCCTGCTCGGGCCGTCCGGGTGCGGGAAGACGACCACGCTGCGGATGATCGCCGGGCTGGAGCAGCCGACGCTCGGTGAGATCACCGTGGGGAAGCGGGTGCTCGACTCGGTGGAGAAGGGCGTCTACGTCCCGCCGGAGAAGCGCGACATGGGGCTCGTCTTCCAGAACTACGCGCTCTGGCCGCACCTGACCGTGCGCGGGAACACCGAGTTCGGGCTGCGGATGCGCAAGGTCCCGGCGGAGCGGCGCAAGGCCCGCGCGATGGAGGCCCTGGAGAAGGTCCAGGTGGCCGAATGCGCGGACCGCTACCCCTCGCAGCTGTCCGGCGGGCAGCAGCAGCGCGTCGCGCTCGCCCGCATGCTCGCCGTCGACCCCGACGTCCTGCTGCTGGACGAGCCGCTGTCGAACCTCGACGCGCGGCTGCGGCTGGAGATGCGCACCGAGCTGAAGCGCATCCACGACGAGACCGGCGCGACCGTCGTGTTCGTCACCCACGACCAGATGGAGGCCATGACGATGGCCACCCACATCGCGGTGATGTGCGACGGCGAGCTGCAGCAGGTCGCGCCGCCGATGGAGATGTACGAGCGGCCCGCGAACCGGTTCGTCGCCGAGTTCGTCGGCAGCCCGCCGATGAACATGGTGCCCGGCGAGCAGGCGGGGCTCGCCTCGTCACTGCAGCGGTTCGCCGAGAAGCGCGGCGACTTCGGCGCGGTCGGCTGCTTCGGCGTCCGTCCCGAGGTGCTGCGGCTGGCCGCGCCGGGCGACGCCGTCCCCGACACCGCCTGGTCGGAGGACGCCGTCATCGAGACCGTCCTGCCGACGGGACCGAGCTGGACGGTCGGGCTGCGCGCGCACGACGCCCGGCTGTTCGCGATCACGCACGAGGACCCGGGCGCGGGGCCGGGCGACGCGGTGCGCTGCTGGGCGCGCCCGGAGTCCCTGCACCTGTTCGGCGAGGACGGCACCCGGATGGCCGCCTGGGACGAGGCCGCCGCGCCGGTCCGCGGGGCCGCCTCGTGAGCGAGGACCACCGCCTCTCGGGACGGGCGATGCGCAGGCCGCGGGCGCTGCTGCTGGACTTCGGCGGCGTGCTGGTCGAGACGTCCCGGCGGCCGGGCTGGTCGGCGGCGCTCGCCAAGGAGGTGCACGCGCTGCTGTCCCGCGCCGGCTGCCACGAGCTCGACGCCGCCGCCGTCGAGACCGACATCAAGGCGGGCGCCGCCGCCGACAAGTGCTGGAAGGACGCGATGTCGCGGCCCTTCGCGCCGCCGGAGATGACGCACACCGGGTTCTGGGGCGACTACGTCGCCGCGGACTGGCCCGCGTCCGCGCGGCAGCTCGTCGTCGCGCACGCCGCCCCGCTGTGCAAGCGGATGGGGGAGCTGCGGCAGGACCGGCGCACCCGTCCCGGCATCCCCGAGCTGCTGGACGGCGCCGCCGCGCTCGGCATCCCCTGCGGGATCGTCAGCAACGCCCTGTCCGGGGCGGTGCACCGCGACTACACCGAGGCGACGGGCCTGGCGGGGAAGCTGGCGATCGAGGTCTACAGCGACGAGGCCGGCGTCCGTAAGCCCAACCCGGAGATGATCTGGATCGCCACGCGCGCGCTCGGCGTCGAGGCCGAGGACGCCTGGTACGTCGGCGACAACTTCGACCGGGACGTGGTGTGCGGGCACCGCGCCGGCGTCGGCGGCAACGTGCTGATGGTCGCCAAGGGCACCTACGACGTCCCGTACGAGGTCCGCTACCGGCCCGACGCCGTCGTGGACGACGGCCACGGGCTGCTGGACCTGCTCACCAACGCTGCCGAAGGAGACGAATGAACAGCAAGGGCATCGGTGTGCCCGAGTCGGCGGAGCTGGCGCGGATCGCCGAGACCGCGGCGCGCGCGACCGGCGACCGGCTGCGTGGAGCGTTCCGATCGCGCCCCGAGGTGGCGGTCAAGCGCGACTTCCACGACCCGGTCACCGAGCACGACAAGGCCGCCGAGGAGACGATCCGCGAGGTGCTCGCCGAGCACACGCCCGGCAGCGTCGTCGTCGGCGAGGAGGGCGGTGTCCGGGGCGCGGAGGGGGACGTCCGCTGGTACGTCGACCCGATCGACGGGACGGCGAACTTCGCCACCGGCCTGCCGTTCTTCTGCACCTCGATCGCGGCCGTCGCGGGCGGCGAGGTCGTCGCGGGGGTGGTGTACGACCCGGTCCGCGACGACATGTTCACCGCCTCGCTCGGCGGCGCCACCTGCAACGGCGAGCCGATCCGCTCCGTCGGCGCGGCGGAGGACCGGACCGGCGTGATCGTCACCGGCTACCCCAACGCGCGGGAACTGAAGCGCGCGGGCGACGCGGCGCTGCGCGACTACGCGCGGCTGGTCGAGTCGTTCGCGACGGTGCGGCGCCCGGGCAGCGCGGCGCTGAGCCTGGCGCACGTCGCGGCGGGCTGGGCGGCCGCGGCGTACGGCACGTCCGTCAACGCGTGGGACGTGTCGGCCGGGCTGCTGCTGGTCAGGCAGGCCGGCGGCACCTACCTGCCGCTCGGCGGGGAGCCGGGCGGGGACGACTGGGACGCGCCCGGCTACGTCGCGTGCGTCGGCGGGTTCGACCTCGCCGGGTCGGTGCTGTCGGAGATCGCCGGGCTCGCCCCGGCGGGCAGCCGGTGAGCGCCACCGGCGTGCGGACGGCCGAGTGGATCGTCACCGACCTCGACGGCACGCTCGTCGGCCGCGACCTGCGGATCGTGGACGCGAACCTGGCCGCGCTGCGCCGCTTCACCGGCGCGGGCGGCAGCGTGGTCGTCGCGACGGGGCGCAGCGAGGAGTCGGCGCTGCCCTACTACCGGGAGCTCGGCCTCGCGACCCCGGCGATCCTCTACAACGGCGCCCGCATCGTGGACCTCGGCACGGGCGCCGTCCTGTACCGGCGGTGCCTGAGCGCGGCGGCGTGGGCGCGGCTGACGCTGCTGTTCGAGGAGATGCCGGACGGGGTGTGGCCGGTCGCGTTCAGCGACGGCCGCGCGCACGTGCGCGCGGAGTCGGCGGCGCTCGCCGAGTACGCCCGCCGCGACCGCATCACCCTCGCGCGGATCGGGTCGTGGGGCGTGCTGCCCTTCGACGAGATCATCAAGGTGATGCTGATCTGCGACCGGCCCGAACTGGTCGACGCGGCCGGCACGACCCTGGCCGGGTTCGCCGCCGACGCGGGGACCGGCGTCACGCTCGTCCGGTCGGAGGCCACCTACCTGGAGGTGCTGCCGGCGGGCGCGACCAAGGGGACGGCGCTGCGCGAGCTGGCGGCGCTGCGCGGCGTGCCGATGGACCGGATCGCGGCCATCGGCGACAACCCCAACGACCTGGACATGATCCAGGCCGCGGGGCTCGGCGCGGCCGTGGGCGACGGGGACCCCGGCGTCCGCGCCGCCGCCGACGTCGTGGTCGCCGACTGCGCGGCGGGCGCCGTCGCCGACCTGGTCGCCCGGATCATGGCGTGATCCTGACCGTCGTCGGCTGCGCGGGGACCGTCCCGGGGCCGGACGCCGCGTGCTCCTGCTACCTGGTGGAGCACGCGGGGTTCCGGCTGCTGCTCGACCTCGGCACCGGCGCGCTCGGCCCCTTGCAGCGCTACGCCGACCCGTGCGCGATCGACGCCGTCGTGGTCAGCCACCCGCACCGCGACCACTACTCGGACCTGATCCCGCTCGCCTACCTGCGGGACCGGCGCGGCGCGGAGAAGCGGCTGCCCGTCACCGCGCCCGCCGGGACGTCCGCGCACGTGGTGAACCCGGCGGCGCCGCCGGCGTACGCGGGCGCGCTCGACTGGCGCACGCCGCCCGCCGAGCCGCGCCCGTTCGGGCCGCTCACCGTCACGACGGCGCCGGTCGTCCACTCGGTGCCGGGCGTCGCGGTGCGGGTGGAGGCGGACGGGGCGAGCCTCACCTACTCGGGCGACTCGGGGGAGTGCGGCGAGCTGCTCGACCTCGCGCGGGGCACGGACGTGCTGCTGTGCGAGGCGGCGGCGTCCGTGCGCACGCCGGGCGCCGCCGAGACGCACCTGACGCCCGCCCAGGCGGCGGGCCTGGCGCGGGAGGCGGGCGCGGGGCACCTGGTCCTGACGCATCTGCGGCCGTGGGCCGACCCGCTCGACGCCCTGCGGGCCGCCCGCGAGGTCTACGCCGGGCCGATCTCGCTCGCGGTGCCGGGGCTGCGCGTCATGGTGTGAGTGTCATGGTGTGAGTGGCTTGGTGTGAGCGCCCTGGTGGTGGCGCGTTCGGTCAGGACGGGAGGGACGGTGATGCGCCGTCCCTCCCCGGTCCCGCCGGCGCCGATCCGGTCGAGCAGGGCGCCCATCGCCAGCCGGCCCAGCTCGCGGGGCGGCGCCCCGACCGTGGTCACGCCCGTTTCCGCCGCTCCGGGCGCGTCACCGTGGACGATCAGCGAGACGTCGCCGGGCACGTCCAGCCCGGCGCGGTGGAGGGCGGTCAGCGCGGCCGTCCCGGTCGCGTCCCCGAGCGCGAGAACGGCCGTCGGGGCTCCGGGCGACCGCCACGGGACGTCCTGGACGGCGGTGAGCCCGGCCTCGTCCACGGCGGCTCCGAACGCCTTCTCCAGGCGCGAGCGGCCGAGGTCCATGAACGTGACGCGGCGGTGGCCGAGCCCCGCCAGATGCTCCACGGCCAGCCGCACCGCCGCCGCGTCGTCGCCGGTCACGCAGTCGACGCGGGCCGACCGCAGCGACCGTCCCGCCACCGTGACGGGACCCCCGGCCGCGGCCCGCTCGATCTCCGCCGCCGCGATCCTCGGCCCCGCCAGCAGCAGCCCGTCCAGCCGCAGGTCGAGCAGCTCGCCCAGCGCGGCCCGCTCTCGCGCCGGGCGCCCGTCGCCGCCGACCAGCAGCAGCCGGACGCCGCGCCGCGCCGCCTCCTCCGCCAGCCCGTCATGGACCGAGGCGAACAGCGGATCGTGCAGGTCGGCGGCCAGCACCCCGGCCATCCCGGTGCGTCCGGCCGCCAGGCCCCGCGCCATCGCGTTCGGCCGGTAGCCCAGCTCGTCCGCCGCCTTCAGCACGGCTTCGCGGCGCTCCTTGCCGACCTTGGGCGAGCCGCGCATCACCAGCGACACGAGCGCGCGGGACACCCCAGCGCGCGCGGCGACGTCTTCCAGGGTCGGATGGGCCATGGTCGGGATCTCCAAAAACGGACGGTGGGCTGAGCCGATCCAACCAGCCCTCCACCGCCCGCACGTTCAGTTGCGGCGAGCCGCCGTCATGACACGGGCCATAACGACGACTCGCCGCGGCTCGACGAAGAGGGTCAGTCGCGGGGGTCCCAGTCGCCCGGGGTGATGTCCAGGTCGAGGGGGTCGGCGACGGCCTTCCAGTCGACGAACTTGAAGTTGGTGTTCGTGCGGACCTCGCCGTCCGCGCCCGTCTGGTCGGGCGCGTTGAAGCCGTCGTGGACGACCAGCAGGCCGTTCTTGAAGTCGCCGACGCGGGCGCTGGTCACCATCGCGCCGTCGCACTCCTCGGAGCCGTCGACGGCACCCGCGGGCGCGACGCGGAAGTGGCCGAGGTACGGGTTGGAGCCCTCGCGGTCGTAGACGACGAAGGTGTTGTCACCCTGGCTGGAGGCCAGCAGATAGCCCTCGCCGTCGTCCTTGTGGTAGATCGTGAGGCCCTCGGCGTCCGGGGCGATGTGCTTGCCGCCCGCGCCCGGGTCGGGGCCGCTGACCTCGCACTCGTCCGTCTCGGGGTTGTAGGTCGCGGGGACGCCGAAGTCCTTGACCTTGTCGACGAGCCGGGGCGCGCCGCCGTCCAGCGGGATGCGCCAGATGCCGACGTCCTCCTGCGCGGCGTACAGCACGCCGTGCTCCTCGTCGGCGACCATGCCCTCGACCTGCGGGCCGCGTCCCGGGTCCTCGCACGGCGTCCAGCTGCCGCCGCCCGGCAGCGCGAACGACGAGGGCAGGTCGACGTCCCGGACGTGCTTGTAGGTGACCTTGCCGGCGGCCGTCGCCTCCAGCCGGACGATCCCGACGCGCGGGGTGTGCCGGCGGCTGAGCGCGGCGTAGGAGGTGCCGTGCCCGTCCTTCCAGGACGCGATCCCGTACGCGGTCTCCTGGTCGTTGACCTGGTCGAGGGACGAGGCGAACACGAACGGGGCGGCGGCGTCGGTGACGTCGGTGAGCGGCGCGCGGTGCCGCAGGGCGGCCTGGGGGTCGATGGCGTAGGTGCGGACGGTGTCGCGGCCGCGGTCGGAGACCACGGCGAGGTCGACCGTCCGGCCGCCGAGGCGGAAGCCGTAGATCAGGTCGACGTTGTTGAACCGGCCGGGCTCGTCGCCGTCGCGGGGCGGCGCGGGCGCGGCGAGCCGCTGGAGCTCGTGCCCGGACGCGTCGTACACCGCCAGGCCGGCCTGCTTGAGGGTGGTGACGACGAGGTCGCCGGCGTGGTCGCTCGGGTGGTTCCAGATCGCGGGGTCGTCGGCGTTGGCGTTGCCGCCCGCGTCGTCGTCGAAGACGGCCGGGGTCTCCAGGCGGGCGTGGACCTGGGCGAGCTCGTCGCCGTCGGCGGACGCCGGCGCGGCCGACAGGACGGCGGCGGCCAGTGCGGCGGTCGCCGCGGCGGCGGCGAGACGGGGCCGCTGGGGGTGGAACTGGGCGAAGGGCATCGGGTTTCTCCTCCGGTGCGCTCGTGGGGGGATTGCCCTGCACCGTAAGCGTTAGAGCGCTCTAATTCAATAGAGCGCTCTAATTGATCAAGGGTTTCCCCGATGCCCCGCGCGGGCCGCGCGGGCCCGTGCCGGTCAGTGTTCGACGAGCGTCAGCGCGTAGGAGTAGCGGCTCGCCCGGTAGACGTGGCAGCCGAACTCGATCGCGGTGCCCTTGTCGTCGTAGGCGGTGCGGGTCATGGTCAGCATCGGGACGCCGCGCCGCTCGTCCAGCAGCCGCGCCTCCTCCGCCGTGGCGCGCCGCGCGCCGATGGACTGGTTGGCGATCCGCAGGTTGACGCCGCTCGCGCGCAGCAGCTCGTACAGGCCGTGCCGGGTGAGGTCGTCGGCGGTGACGGTGAGCAGGCCGTCGGGCAGGTAGTTGGTGAGCAGGGCGAGCGGCTCGCCGCCGGTGAACCGGGCCCGGCGCATCCGCAGCACGGTGTCGCCCGCCGCGACGCCCAGCTGCTTCGCGACCCGGTCGTCCGCGGGCACCGGGCCGAACTCCAGCACCTCGGTGTGCGGCTCCCGGCCCGCCGCCGCCAGGTCGTCGTGCAGGCTGGTCAGCTCGACGGGGCGGCGGATCTCCGGCAGCACGACCTGCGTGCCGACGCCCCGCTTGCGCACCAGCAGCCCCCGGTCGACCAGGTGCTGGATCGCCTGCCGGACGGTCGGCCGCGACAGCCCGCAGTGCTCGGCGATCTCCAGCTCGTTCTCCAGCCGGGTGCCGGGCGTGAGCTCGCCGGCCTGGATCGCGGCCTCCAGCTGCCTCGCCAGCTGGTAGTAGAGCGGGACGGGGCTGCTGCGGTCCACGATCACGCGCGGTCGGTACACGCCGGCTCCCTCCGTCCCGGTCGTTCGCGGGCTCCGGAACGGATGATACTCCGCGATTGGCCGAACCTCCTTACCTCATAATGTCAGGACAAAGTCTTGACATGCCGCGGCCGGCTTCAGCAGACTCGGCGGGGCCGGCCGCGGCGCCGGCGTCGCCTTTCACCGGGATGGAGTGCCGATGATCAAAGACCGCGTCGCGGGAGCGCCGATCTCCTGGGGGGTGTGCGAGGTCCCCGGCTGGGGGCACCAGATGGCGCCCGCGCGGGTGCTCGCGGAGATGGGCGCGCTCGGTCTCGCCGCCACCGAGTTCGGGCCGGACGGCTTCCTGCCCGCCGGCGCCGCCGAGCGCGCGGACCTGCTGGCCGCCCACGGGCTGCGCCCGCTCGGTGGGTTCGCGCCGGTCGTGCTGCACGACCCGGGCCGCGACCCGCTGCCCGAGGTCCGGCGGACCCTCGCCGGATTCGGTGTGGAACGTTCCAAGGCGGCCGCCCCCGCGGACCGCATGACGCTCGTCCTCGCCGCCGTGCACGGGCTGGACGGCTACGACGAGCGCCCGGCGCTCGACGCCGCCGGCTGGGCGGCGCTGCTGGCCAACCTCGACCGGATCGCCGCGCTCGCCGCCGAGTCCGGTGTGCGCGCGGTGCTGCATCCCCATGTGGGCACGATGGTGGAACGGTCCGACGAAGTCCAGCGGGTGCTGGACGGCTCCCGCGTCCCGCTCTGCCTCGACACCGGGCACCTGCTCATCGGCGGCGTCGACCCCGGCGAGCTGGCGGCGCGCGTCCCGGACCGCATCGCGCACGTCCATCTGAAGGACGTGGACGCCGGGCTCGCCGGCGACGTCCAGGCCGGCCGGATCGCCTACACCGACGCCGTCCGCAAGGGCGTCTACCGGCCCCTCGGCGGCGGCGACATCGACATCGCCGGCATCGTCGGCTCCCTGGAAGGCGCCGGTTACGACGGCTGGTACGTCCTCGAACAGGACACGATCCTCGACCGCGAGCCCGAGGACGGCGCCGGCCCGGCCGCGGACGTGCGCGCGTGCCTGGACTTCCTCGCCGGGATCCCGGCATGAGCGTGGACACCCGGGCGGCGTCGCCCGCCCGCGCCCGGATCGCGGCGCTGACCGAGACCCGGGTGCTGCGGCCGGAGGCCGTCGCGGAGGCGGCGTCCCGCCGGATCCGGCGGGACGCGCCGCTCGGCGCGACCGGCCGGCTGATGATCGTGGCCGCCGACCATCCGGCGCGCGGCGCGCTGGCCGCCGCCGGCGACCCGCTCGCCATGGCCGACCGCGGTGAGCTGCTCGACCGGCTCTGCACCGCGCTCGAACGCCCCGGCGTGGACGGCGTGCTGGCCGCGCCCGACGTCATCGACGACCTGCTGCTCCTCGGCGTCCTGGACGGCAAGGTCGTCATCGGCTCGATGAACCGCGGCGGGCTGGCCGGCGCGTCCTTCGAGATCGACGACCGGTTCACCGCCTACGACGCGGACGCGATCGCGGCGTCCGGGCTGGACGGCGGCAAGGTGCTGCTGCGCGTGGACGACGCCGACCCCGCCACCGCGGACACCCTCGAAGGGTGCGCGCGGGCGGTGTCCGCGCTCGCCGCCCACGGGCTGATGGCGATGGTCGAGCCGTTCATCTCCCGCCGCGTCGACGGCCGCGTCCGCAACGTGCTGACCGCGGAGGCGATGATCCGCGCGATCTCGATCGCGTCCGCGCTCGGCACGACGTCGGCGCGGACCTGGCTGAAGGTCCCCGTCGTCCCGGACATGGAGCGGGTGATGGCGGCCTCGACGCTGCCCGCGCTGCTGCTCGGCGGCGAGGTCGCCGACGACCCGCGCGCCGCGCTGGACGGATGGCGGCGGGCGCTGCGGCTGCCGACCGTGCGCGGGCTGATCGTCGGACGGTCGCTGCTGTACCCGAAGGACGGCGACGTCGCGGGAGCGGTCGACGCGGCGGTGGACGCCCTATGAGCCGCGACGGCCGCATGGTGAGGGGGGCACGGTGAAGGAGAAGACGATGAGGTTGACGGTCGGGCAGGCGCTGGTGCGCTTCCTGGCGGCGCAGTGGTCCGAGCGGGACGGCGAGGAGCAGCGCTTCTTCCCGGGATGCTTCGGCATCTTCGGGCACGGCAACGTCGCCGGCATCGGGCAGGCGTTGCTGGAGTACGGCGAGGAGATGCCGTACTACATGGCCCGTAACGAGCAGGCCATGGTGCACACGGCGTCCGGCTTCGCCCGGATGAACGACCGGCTGTCCACGCTGGCGTGCACGACGTCCATTGGGCCGGGCGCGACGAACATGGTCACCGGTGCGGCGCTGGCCACCATCAACCGGCTGCCGGTTCTGCTGCTGCCCGGGGACATCTTCGCCGGGCGCGTCGCCAACCCCGTCTTGCAGGAGCTCGAAGACTCGCGGTCGCACGACATTTCGGTCAACGACTGCTTCAAGCCCGTGTCGAAGTACTGGGACCGCATCAACCGGCCCGAGCAGCTGCCCAGTGCGCTGCTGGCGGCGATGCGCGTCCTCACCGATCCGGTCGAAACGGGCGCCGTCACGCTGTCGCTCCCGCAGGACGTGCAAGCCGAGGCGTACGACTGGCCGGAAGAGCTGTTCGCGCGGCGGGTGTGGCGGATCCCGCGCCCGCTGCCGGAGGCCCGCGACCTGGAGGACGCGTGCGCGGCGCTGCGGGCGGCGGAACGCCCGCTGATCGTCGCGGGCGGCGGGGTCATCTACTCCGGCGCGACCGGCGAGCTGGCCGCGTTCGCCGAAAGCACCGGCATCCCGGTCGCGGAGACGCAGGCCGGCAAGGGGGCCCTGCCCTGGGACCACCCGTCCGCCGTCGGCGCGATCGGCGCCACCGGCTCGACCGCCGCCAACGCGCTCGCCCGCGACGCCGACGTCGTCATCGGGATCGGCACCCGCTACAGCGACTTCACCACCGCGTCCCACAGCCTGTTCCAGAACCCCGGCGTCCGGTTCGTCAACATCAACGTCGCGCGGTCCGACGCGTTCAAGCTCGGCGGCGCCACCGTTGTCGCCGACGCCCGCGAGGCGCTCACGGCGCTGACCGGAGCGCTCGCCGGCTGGACGGTCCCGTCCGGACACCGCGAGAACGCGCGCTCGCTGACCGCGCGGTGGAACGCCGTCGTCGACGACGCCTACGGGTTCGACAACGGCGCCCTGCCCGCGCAGTCGCGGGTCATCGGCATCGTCAACGAGGAGTCCGGGCCGCGGGACGTCGTGATCTGCGCGGCCGGGTCGATGCCCGGCGACCTGCACCGCCTCTGGCGCACCCGCGACCGCAAGGGCTACCACGTCGAGTACGGCTACTCGTGCATGGGCTACGAGATCGCCGGCGGGCTCGGCGTGAAGATGGCCGACCCGTCCCGCGAGGTCTTCGTCCTCGTCGGCGACGGCTCGTACCTGATGATGGCGCAGGAGCTGACCACGGCCGTCGCCGAAGGGATCAAGCTCGTCGTCGTCCTCGTCCAGAACCACGGGTACGCCTCGATCGGCAACCTGTCCGAGAGCGTCGGCGCCGCCCGGTTCGGCACCCGGCACCGCGTCCGCACCGGCACCGGCCTCGACGGCGACCCCATCCCCGTCGACCTCGCCGCCAACGCCGCCAGCCTCGGCGCGGACGTGCTGCGCGCGTCCGGCGCCGAAGAGCTGCGCGCCGCGCTCCGCAAGGCGATCGCCTCGCCCCGCACCACCGTCGTGCACGTCGAGACCGACCCGCTCGCCCCCGCCCCCGGCAGCGACGCCTGGTGGGACGTCCCCGTCGCCGAGGTCTCCGCACGCACTGAGACGCGCGACGCCCGCGCCCGCTACGCCGAGGCCAAGCAGGCCCAGCGCCGCCATCTCTGAAAGGAAGCCATGAGCCTGATTCAGCACCGGATCGGCGGTGTCCAGGTCGGCGGGAGCGTCACCGCGCCCGTCCACGACCCGGCCGCCGGCACGCCGGTCGCCGAGGTCGTCCTCGGCCGCGGACCCGAGGTCGACGCGGCCGTCACCGCCGCCGCCAGGGCCTTCGAGAGCTGGCAGGACGTGTCGCAGGCGCGCCGCGCCCGCATCATGTTCGCCTTCCGCGACCTGCTCGAACGGCACGAGGACGAGCTGGCCCGGCTGGTCACCGCCGAGCACGGCAAGGTCCTGGACGACGCGCGCGGCGAGATCGTCCGCGGCCGCGAGGTCGTCGAGTTCGCCTGCGGCATCCCGCAGGCGCTCAAGGGCGAGTACTCCGACCAGGTGTCGTCCGGCATCGACGCGTACTCGTTCCGGCAGCCGCTGGGTGTGTGCGCGGGGATCGTCCCGTTCAACTTCCCCGTCATGGTCCCGCTGTGGATGCATCCGATCGCGATCGCCTGCGGGAACACGTTCGTGTTGAAGCCGAGCGAGCGCGTCCCGTCGGCGTCCGCCCTGATCGCCGACCTGTACGCCGACGCGGGCCTGCCGGACGGCGTGTTCAACGTCCTGAACGGCGACCGCGAGACCGCCGACGCCCTCATCCGGCACCCGGACGTCGCGGCGGTGTCGTTCGTCGGGTCCACGCCCGTCGCCCGGCACGTCCACGAGACCGCGACCGCCGCGGGCAAGCGCGTCCAGGCCCTCGGCGGCGCCAAGAACCACGCCGTCGTCCTGCCCGACGCCGACCTCGACCTCGCCGCCGACCAGATCACCGCCGCCGCCTACGGCTCCGCCGGCCAGCGCTGCATGGCGATCTCCGTCGCGGTCGCCGTCGGCGCCGCCGCCGACCCCCTCGTCGCCCGGCTCGCCGACCGCGCCCGCGCCATCAAGGTCGGCCCCGGCGCCGACCCCGGCACCGAGATGGGCCCGCTGATCAGCGCGGACGCCCTCGCCCGCGTCACCGGCCACGTCGACGCCGCGCAGGCCGCCGGAGCCGAGGTCGTCGTCGACGGCCGCGGGCTGCCCGGCCCCGGCTACTTCGCCGGACCCAGCCTCCTCGACCACGTCGCCACCGACCTGCCCGCCTACCAGGAGGAGATCTTCGGACCCGTCCTGATCGTCCTGCGCGCGGACACCCTCGACGACGCCATCGCCCTCGTCAACGCCAACCCGCACGGCAACGGCACCGCGATCTTCACCTCGTCCGGCGAGGCCGCCCGCCGCTACCAGCGCGCCGTCCACGTCGGCATGGTCGGCGTCAACGTCCCCATCCCGGTGCCGATGGCGTTCTACTCCTTCGGCGGCTGGAAGGCGTCCCTGTTCGGCGACACCCACATCCACGGGCCGGAGGGCGTCCGCTTCTACACCCGCGCCAAGGCGATCACGTCCCGCTGGCCCGAGCCCCAGACCGCGCCCACCGCCGGCGACATGGCCTTCCCCACCGCCCGCTGACTCGCACGGCCGCCCCCCGGCGCTCGCCGGGGGCGGCCACCGAAACGGAGGAACCAGTGGCAGGCCAGGGACTCCTGCAGATCGGCGAACTCCTGCTGGCCCTGGTGCTCTCCGCGTGCATCGGCCTGGAAAGGGGCCTGCGCAACAAGAGCGCCGGCCTGCGCACGCACACCCTCGTCGGCGTCGGCGCGGCACTGTTCATGCTGGTCAGCAAGTACGGCTTCCAGCACGCCCCCGGCCCCGTCGCGTTCGACCCGTCCCGGGTGGCGGCGCAGATCGTCTCCGGCATCGGCTTCATCGGCGGCGGCCTCATCTTCGTCCGCCGCGACGCCGTCCGCGGCCTGACGACCGCCGCCGTGGTCTGGGTGACGGCGGCGGTCGGCATGGCCGCCGGCGGCGGGCTCTGGCTGCTGGCGATCGCCGGCACCCTCGGACACTTCCTGGTCGTCTACGGCTTGAGCACGCTCACCCGCCGTCTCCCCCTCGACCGCCTCCGCCCCGCCGACCGGACCCGCATCCGCCTGATCTACCGCGACGGACGCGGCGCGCTGCGGAGAGTGCTCGTGGAATGCACCCAGCGCGGCTTCGCCGTCCTGGAAGTCAACGTCGAACGCGAATTCCTCCCGGACGACTCCGACCGCGGCCGCGACGAGCGCCGAGACCGCGACCGAGACCGCGACGAGGCTTCGGTGCGGAGCGGGCGGGGCCCGTGGAACGCAGTGGTGACGCTCGTGCTGGAGGGCCCGGGCTCGATCCCCGACCTGACCGCCGTCCTGAGCGAATTGCCCGACATCACGTCCGTGACCACCGCGTCGGACCAGGACGACGAATAAGTTCCCCGGCCGCCGGTTCGGTTGTGGCTGGATTGGATTGGATTGGTCTGGGCCGTTGGGGATCTTGTTTGTGCGGTGGGTTGTTGGCGGTGGGTGGTGGGGGTTTGATTGTGGGCAGTGGGTGGTGGGTGGTG
>NZ_JBGNUT010000045.1:0-67802 GCF_041951385.1 Actinomadura sp. NTSP31
TCGCTTCGCGATGGACTTCGTCCACCCTTGACTTTGGAGCCTCTGCGGCCCCTGAGGCAGCGCTTTAGGGGCAGGCTCCGCCTGCCCCGCCTGGTCGCGCCACCCCACCGCCCCCGAACCAGCGGACGAAGAGGGGGGCGGGTGGGATGGAGGGGCTGACAGGGGTCCGTTTCTCCGGGCATGCGTGGCTGAAGCCGAATGTGCCGACGAGGCAGGGTGAGGAAGCGGCGTGCCCTGGGCCATTGCTGGGCTGGTGGATTTCGGGACGGTGCCGCACGCGTGGGACATGGTTGGCTCGCCCTGCGCTGGGGTTGGAGTCGTCCGAGCCGTCACGGCGGAGGGCAGGACGCCATGCAATTGGGCATGCCGGTTCGCCCGAGATCCAGGTGGGATTCGGGCGAACCGGTGACGTGAGAGTGGGGCGGTTACGCGGCCCAGTTGACGGTGCTGTCGGGCGGGCCGAACGGCCCCGGTGGCCCGCTACCCGTCCGGGGTCTGGATCTTGATCGGGCGCCCGGCGGTGGCAGCAATCGGTAGATGTACCGCCCGTCGGGATCTTTGCCGATGCCGATCTGATCTGGGCTGGTGTGTTTGAAGCGGTTGTGCCACCCGCAGGTGAGGGCGAGCTGGTCGATATCGGTGGGTGAGTTGCCCAGGGCCCAGCCGTTGACGTGGTCGACCTCGCACAACGTCCCGGGGATCTCGCACTCCCGTACCGCGCAGGTCGGATACAGGGTCTCCAGCACCTGTCGTTGGGCCGCGCTGGCGAACCGCTCCCGATACCCCAGGTACAGGGGCGTGTGTCCCCGTCCGAGCAGGAGGGGTGAGACTCCGGCCGATAGGGCGATGCGGCGGGCCTGCGGTGCGGGGATGGGGGTGCCGTCGGTGAGGCGGGCGGGGGCGTTGCCGCCGGTGAGGGTGTCCAGGTCGCAGATGACGGTGACCTTGGTGGCCTTGTGCCCACCCGACAGGACGCTGGACAGGGCGGCGGCGGTGCGCTCCCCGACGTCGCGGGTGTCATCGGGCCCGGCCGGCTTGGCCAGCGGGGCAAGCGTGCCGTCCCAGATCGCAGCGTCCTCGGCGTTCAGCCAGCCTTTGATGTAGCGGCCGCCGTCCAGGGAGCCGGTGCTAGTGATCCAGGATTTGGCGTAGCCGCGCTTGGCGTCCTCGCCGGGGTCTGCCTCGGTGCCGTTGCGTTCGGCGATGACGTCGCAGATGCGGCGGCCGAACACGCCCACCTTCGCCGCTGAGAAGCCTTGGTCGACGAAGCTCAGCAGGGTGGTCTCGGCTTCGGCGCAGTCGGTGTCCTCCAAGCGGGCCACACTCTGCGCGACCGTGGCCGCATACCCATACGACAACTCCCCGGCGGCGAGGCGTTCGGCGACCTGCGGCAGGCGGTGCCGCTGCCGGGCCAAGACCAGGCGTTCGGTCGTGCGGTTCTCCCGCATCCCCAACCGCGACCGCAACCACGCCCGCGTCGACGGATATCCCCACCGCTTCTGCTCACCGACGGCATCGACTCGGCGGATGAAACCAGCGAGTGCACTTTCCTGCATATCGGCTGCGGCAGCCAGAGTCTCGGTGACTTCCAGACACGCCGCCGCCGACTCGGGAGCTTCTCGCTGGGCGAGTTCAGCAGCGATCGCCGAGACCACGTCCACCAATTGCATGGTAGACGCGGCCTCCAAGTCGACCGTCACTGATTGCATAGGTAAAGCATACCCTACGTGCTCGACAAAAGTCGGCGCGACGGCCCTTATTTCGATGCTCCGAAAAAAGGTATGGCTAGGTATACCCGCGGCATACTGATCATCCTCTACGGGGCCCGGGGAACGCTATTTTATGGGGATTTGCGAGCACGCGTACGGAAGGGGGTGGTGGGGTGGCGCGACCGGGCGGGGCAGGCGGAGCCTGCCCCTAAGCGCTGCCTTAGGGGCCGCAGAGGCTCGAAAGTCAAGGGTGGACGAAGTCCATCGCGAAGCGACGCCGAAGGCGCCCTTGACTTTTGAGAAGCGGCCCCGTACGCAGCGCCACCCCACCACCCGAACACCCTTCTGACTAACAGACGAACACTCCACTCCGAATGTCTGAACACCTCTCGTCATCGGGCTGACCGCTCCCCTGGAGGACAAGAGGACAAGAGGACAAGAGGACAAGAGGGAACGCGAGTTGGTCATGAGGCGGTGGTCGGAGGCCGGTGTTCGAAGTGCCTTGGCATGTGTCACGCAACGGTGGCCCACGCCGGACCACGGCAGCGGGGCCGGGCTCGCTTTCTGGCTCGGCGGGCAGAAAAGTCGAACGAGCGTGGAATGGCTGAGGAGCGAATTCCAGGCGCATGCAGCGTCTGCTGAGGCGGGTGGGCGCGTCGTGTGGCCGGGGTGCTACAGGAGGCGGGCGGCGAGGAGGGCGGCGCCGTGGACAGCGGCCTGGTCGCCGAGTTTCGTGGCGGCCAGCGGCGGTGCGGGACGGAACTTCAGGCGGTCGGCGAGCCGCGACTCCAGGGGGTCGAGGAGTGCGGGTCCCGCCTGGGCCAGGCCGCCGCCGAGGACGAACAGGCCCGGGTCCAGCAGGAGCGTCGTGGCGGCGAGGCTGTCGGCCAGGCAGTCGAGGGCCTCGGACCAGACCTGGGCCGCGACCTCGTCGGTGGCGGCGCGGGCGATGACGTCCTCCGCGCGGGTGAGCGATGCGCCGTTGGGGGAGGGGGCGCCCGCGGGGACGGTGGCGTGGGCGGTGTAGCGGCGGGCGATGGATGCGGCCGAGGCGTAGGTCTCGAGGCAGCCGCGGTTGCCGCAGGCGCAGTCCTCGCCGCCGGGGCGGACGACGATGTGGCCGACCTCGCCGCTCCAGCCGGAGACGCCCGGGTAGGTGGAGCCGTTGAGGATCAGCGCGGCGGCGATGCCGGTGCCGATGGCGACGAAGACGAAGTCGCCGGCGTCGCGTCCGGCGCCGAGGACGGCTTCGGCGAGGCCGCCGGTGCGGACGTCGTGGCCGAGGGCGACGGGGAGGCCGAGGTGTTCGGCGGCGAGGTGCCGCATGGGGACGTCCCGCCAGCCGAGGTTGGCGGAGTTGACGGCGGTGCCGGACGCCTCGTCGACGATGCCGGGGACGGCGATCCCGGCGGCGCGGGCGGGCCGCCCGAGGGCGTCGGCGCGGGCGGCCATGTGCGCGGCGAAGTCGAGGATCCCGCCGACCGGGTCGGTGCGGTCGGTCGGGCACGACTCGGCGAGCAGCACGTCCCCGCCCGCCCCCGCCCCGGCCGGGGCGGAGACGAGCGCGGCCTTCATGGACGTCCCGCCGACGTCCAGCCCGATGAGCGTCACTTGACCGAGCCCGCAGTGAGGCCGCCGATCAGGTACCGCTCGATGAAGACGAACAGGATCACGACGGGGACGATGGCGATCAGCGAGGTGGCGAACAGGTACTGCCAGTGCGCCTGGTACTGCGTGACGAACGAGGGGATCGCGACGGTCAGCGGCTGCCGGTTCGGCGACGCGGTGACGGTCAAAGCGACGATGTACTCGTTCCAGGCGGAGATGAACGTGTAGACGACGGCGGTGATGACGCCCGGGGTGGAGATGGGGAGCGTCACCCGGAACAGCGCGCCGAGGCGTCCGGCGCCGTCCAGGAACGCGGCCTCCTCCAGTTCCTTGGGGATGCTGGAGAAGTAGCCGTGCAGGATCCAGATGCAGAACGGCAGGTTGAACGCGGCGTTCACCAGGATGAGCGCCAGCAGGGTGTCGGTCAGGTTGAGCGCGACCATCTCCCGGAAGATGCCGATGACCAGCGCGGTCGGCGCGAACATCTGGGTGACCAGGACGAGCAGCAGGAACGCGCCGCGGCCGCGGAACCGGTTGCGCGCGGTGTAGTACGCGGCGGGCATCGCGCACGCCAGCGTCACCACGGTGGCGACGGCGGCGACGACGAGCGACACCCGCATGTTGGTCCAGATCGGCGCGGCCTTCCAGACGTCCACGAAGTTGGACCACTGCCAGTGCCCCGGCAGGTAGGTGCCGGGCGACTCGGTCAGCTCGTGCTCGGTCTTCAGCGAGGTGAGGAACATCTGCAGGTACGGCGCCACGAAGATCAGCGCGACCAGCCACCCCACCCCGGTGAGGACGATCTTGCGGACGGGAGAGCGTTTCATCGGACCTCCTCCCGCCACCGCGTGGCCTTCAGGTACACCAGCACCATCACCAGGATCAGGACGAAGTTGACGACGGCCATCGCGGCGGACTCGCCGACGTGCTGGTCGTAGAACGCGAGCTTGTACATGAAGGTGGTGGTGGTGTCGGTGGCGTGCCCGGGACCGCCCGCGGTCATCGCCCAGATGATCGGGAACGAGTTGAAGACGTTGATCACGTTGATGATGGAGGCGATCAGGACGGCGGGCCGCAGCAGCGGCAGCGTGATCCCGAAGTAGGTGCGGAAGGCGCCGGCGCCGTCGACGCGCGCCGCCTCGTACACGTCGGACGGGATGGCCTGGAGCCCGGCGAGGATGACGAACGAGGTGAAGGGCAGCGACACGAACACCGCGACCCACATCATCCAGATCATCGCCTGGTGCGGATGGCCGAGCCAGTTCACCGGCTTGTCGATGACGTGCAGGTCGAGCAGCACGCGGTTGACGAGGCCGGAGTAGTTGTCCAGCATCCACTTCCAGATCAGCGCGGTCATCAGCACCGACGCCGCCCACGGGACGATGACGGCCCAGCGGACGATGCGGCGGCCGGGGAAGCGGGCGTTGAGCAGCTGGCCGACGGCCAGCGACAGCACCATGGTGACGACGACGATGGCGGCGACCCACAGCAGCGTGCGCAGCACCACCGGGATGAGGGCGTCCTCGTCGAACAGGTCGGTGTAGTTGGCCGAGCCGCGGTTGCCGAGCGTCACGCCGGACGAGCTGATCTTCAGCAGCGAGGTGCGGACCATCTCGATGACGGGCCACAGCACCACGACGGCGATGAGCACGATGGACGGGCCCAGCCACAGCAGCGGGACGAGCGCGCGCCCGATGCGCCTGGGCAGGGAGGCGCGGGACGCCGGACGGAATCCGGCGTCCCGCCGCACGGCGACGTCCTGCACTCAGCTGGCCTTTTCGGCGGTCTGCTGAATGCCGTCGAGCACCTTCTTCGGGTCCTTGTCGGCGACCGAGGTGCCGAGGCTCTGCTTGACGGCGCCCGCCACCGCCGACCACGCGGGGTTGCTGGTCGGGGCGAACTTGCTCGTCGGCAGCGCGTCCACGAACTGCTTCATGTACGGGTCGGAGCTGAGCGCGTCACCGGCGGACTTCGTCGTCGGCAGGAAGCCCTCCTTGGCGAGGAACCGCGAGACGTTGTCCTTCTGGTAGAAGAAGTCGAGGAACTTCTTGACGGCCTCCTTGTTCTTGCCGTCGTTCTTCTTGAACGCGTCGAGAACGTCCATGACGCCGAGCGTGTTCGGCTGCGAGCTCGCGTTCTTCACCGGCAGCGAGGTGACCCCGAAGTTCAGGTTCGGGTTCGCCGGGGTGATGAATCCGGCCTTGGTGAACGGGCCGCCGATCGCCATTCCGACCTTGCCCTGGGCGAACTGGTTGAACACCGTCTTGCGGTCGGTGCTCTCCGGGTTCGGCTGGGTCAGCCCGGACTTGTTGAGGTCCTTGAGGAAGTTGAGGGTGTCGACGTTGGCGGGCTGGTTGATCGCCCATTTGCCGGACGAGTCGACCCAGCCGCCGTTGTCGTTCATCGCCCAGGAGAAGAACTCCGCCTGGGCCTCCTCGGGGCCGAGCGGCAGGCCGTAGCCGATGGCGCCGGCCTTCTTGACCTTCTCGGCGTCGGCCTTGATGTCGGCCCAGGTCTTGGGCGGGTCGGCGATGCCGGCCTTCTTGAACAGGTCCTTGTTGTAGAACATCAGCCGGGCGCTGGAGATGAACGGCAGCGTGTACTGCTCGCCGTTGAACTTGGCCTGCTCGACGAACGTGGGGGTGAAGTCGCTGAGCGTGGCCGGCGACACGACCTCGGAGGCCTTGTAGAGCAGGCCGTCGCGGGCGAAGTCGGAGAACGCGTTGTAGTTCAGGATGTCGGGGACCTGCTTGGTCTGGACGTAGGTCTTCACCTTGGCGTCCATCTGGGTCCAGTCGACCATCTCCAGGTTCACCTTGTACCCGGAGTTCTTGGCCTCGAAGTCCTTGATCAGGGCGTCCCAGAAGGGCTTGGTGTTGTCGTCGTAGATCGCCGCGACGAATTTGATCGTCTTGCCGTCGGAGTCGTCTCCGCCGGACGAGCTTCCCTTGCCGCATCCGCTGACGCCGAGGGCCACGGTGAGGCCCGCGGCGATGGCGCCGATGAGGTGCCGTTTCATCTGTCCCGCCTTCTTCGGCTCGCACGTGCGGACGCTCCCGCGCGTCCGTGCGTCTTTTCGGCCCGCATGTTCGCGCCGGCTTCGGCCCGGTCACGCGGCGTGCCGTCGCATGACCTCTGGCGCGGTCCCTCCACGGGCGGCGTCGGCCGCCCGTCCCTCCTCCCTTTCGCGCATGAAGAATTGTGCGCGGTGCGATGGCTCACTGAGCACAAACGCGCGTGGTGGCCATGAAGATAAACACTGGTCCGTACCAGTTCAAGAGGTGCATTCCGCAAGAGTCTTAACCGTTACCGGAGGGGCCCGTGGTCCGGTGTGCACGCTGGACTGGTCTGGTCGGGCCGTCCCGGGGCCCCGCCATGCGCGTCCGGCGCGTTCACTGCGAGCGAACGCCAGGCGTCCGGTCAGTGACAGGGCGGTGACGTGGGGTGATGCCGCCGCGCGGCCGGGGCGGGGCGCTGGCCTGCGGTCTGTTTTGCCCCTCTTTACCGGGGTAGCCCGCCGCACGACTCCGAGTGGACGGCGAGGTGACGAGGACATGAACTTCCGGACGGGGCTCGCCGTCGGCGCGGGCGGCTTCCTGGCCGCACGGGTCGCCGGGCGCGCCGGCCGCCGGATCGTGGACCGGGTCATCGCCCGGTACGAGGCCAGGCTCGAACGGACCGTCCGCAGGCTCGCCGCCCGGGCCGAGTTCGGCGGACCGCCGGCCAAGGCCGCGCTCGCCGGAGCAAGGGCCCTGTACGAGGGGAAGTCGCCGGCCCGCGCGCTGCTCAGCGCCGGGTGGACCGCGCTGAAGGAGACGCTCAAGCGGCTCTTCGGCGGCGGGCGGCGCGGCGGGCTGACCAACATCGTCGAGCAGATCGACGTCGGCGCGCCCTGCCGGCTCGTCTACGACCAGTGGACGCGCTTCGAGGACTTCCCGTCCTTCATGAAGAAGGTGGTGAGCGTCGACCAGGCGTCCGAGCAGAAGCTGAACTGGAAGGCGAAGATCTTCTGGTCGAGCCGGAGCTGGCAGTCGACCATCGTGGAGCAGGTCCCGGACCGGCACATCGTGTGGCGGTCCAAGGCCGCGAAGGGGCGGGTGGACGGCACCGTCAGCTTCCACGAACTGGCGCCGGAGCTGACCCGCGTCCTGCTCGTCCTGGAGTACCACCCGGGCGGGATCTTCGAGCGGACCGGCAACCTGTGGCGCGCGCAGGGCCGCCGGGTCCGCCTGGAGCTGAAGCATTTCCGCCGCCACGTCATGACCCGGTCGCTGACCGCCCCGGACGAGGTCGAGGGCTGGCGCGGCGAGATCCATGACGGCGAGGTCGTCCGGGCCCCGTGAGCGACCCGCAGTGAACAGACCCCCGAAACCGAGACATGTGCGGAGGCACGCACCATGAAACGCGGAACGAAGGTGGGCCCGGTGCCCATCGGCCAGATCGCCAAGCGGCTGCCGGTCGGCCGCAAGGGCCCCTCGGGCCTCGGCCGGATCACGCAGAACCTGCCGAGCGGTGTTCCCGGCGGCAAGGCGCTCGGCGCCACCGGCGGAGTCCTGCTCGGCGCCGGCGCCGCCGTCGCGGCGAGCCGCGCGCTCGGCCGCCGCGGCGGCCAGGGCGACGAGCCCGAGCCGGTGCGGGGCGGCGCGTCCGACGAAGCCGAGGCCAAGAGCGGCGGCACGTCCGCGAAGGGCGCCGCCCGCAAGGCCGCGGACAAGGCCAAGGACACCGCCGAGAAGGCCAAGGACACCGCGGGCAAGCCCGCCGAGAAGGCCGGCGAGAAGGGCAAGGGCCTGTTCGGCCGGCTCAAGGACACCGTCGGCGGGGCCCTGAAGAAGGGCGGCGGCAAGGGCGGCGGCGGCAAGAAGGTGAAGGTCACCAATATCGTCGAGCACACCGACATCGGCGCGCCGCGCCGCCTCGTCTACGACCAGTTCACCCAGTTCCAGGAGTTCCCGTCCTTCACGAAGAAGGTCATGACCGTCGACCAGGCGGACGACCTGAAGCTGAACTGGCAGGCGAAGATCTTCTGGTCCAAGCGGACGTGGGAGGCGACGATCATCGAGCAGGTGCCGGACGAGCACATCGTCTGGCGCTCCAAGGCCCCGAAGGGCCACGTGGACGGTGCGGTCAGCTTCCATGAGCTGGCGCCGAACCTCACCCGCGTCCTGGTCGTCCTGGAGTACCACCCGCAGGGCCTGTTCGAGCGCACCGGCAACCTGTGGCGCGCGCAGGGCCGCCGCGTCCGGCTGGAGCTCAAGCACTTCCGCCGGCACGTGATGACCCAGTCGCTGACCCGCGCCGACGAGATCGAGGGCTGGCGCGGCGAGATCCGCGACAGCGAGGTCGTCAAGACGCACGAGGACGCGCTGAAGGAGGAGGAGGCCGAGTCCGGCAACGGGCGGAAGGCCAAGAGCGACTCCGCCTCCAAGAGCACCCGCGGCAGCGACGCCAAGGACAGCAAGGACAGCGCCAAGGACACCAAGTCCGCCAAGGACAAGGAGTACGAGGAGGCCTCCCGGTAGGCCGGGCGCGGGCGGTCAGCGGATCATCCGGGCCAGCTCGACGCGCGAGCGGATCCCGAGGCGGGTGAAGACGTTGCGGAGATGGTGGTCGATGGTCCGCGGGCTGAGCAGCAGCCGCGCCGCGATCTCCCGGTTGGTGGCGCCCTCGGCGACCATCCGGGCGATGTGCGCCTGCTGCGCGGTCAGGCCGGTCAGCGCGGGCGGCTCCCCGGGCCCGGCGGCGGTGCGCGGTGCAGCCGCCTCCGGGTCCGGGGCCGGGCCCGCGTCGCCCGCCGCGCGCAGTTCCGCGCGGGCCTGCCCCGTCCACGCGGCGGCGCCGTACCGCTCGAAGATCCGCAGCGCGGTGCGCAGGTGCTCGCGGGCGGCGCGCGGGCGCCGGCCGCGCCGCAGCCGCGCGCCGAACAGCAGCTCCGTGCGGGCCAACTCGAACACCGCGTCCGCGGACTCGTGCAGCCGCAGCGCCTCGGTGAAGTGCGCGGCGGCCTCGTCGTCGCACTCGGCGAGCAGCGCGGCGCAGCGGCGGGCGAGCGCGAGCCGTCCCGCGGTGCGGGTCGCGTCCGCCCAGCGGGTGAAGTCCTCGGCCGCGCGGACGGCGCGCGCCCGGTGGCCGGTGTAGGTCAGCGCCTCCACCAGGTGCGGGGCGGCGAGCAGCCGGGCCAGCGGGTGCGCCAGGCCCGCGCCGCCGGGCAGCCGCAGCCGGGCGGCGGCGTCGCCGGGACGGTCCGCGGCCAGGTCCAGGCAGGCGGGCGCCCACGCGCCGAACGCGGCGGCACGGGTGAGGCCCCGCCGGTCGGCGCCGCCGAGCCCGCGCCGGTCCGCGCCGCCGGACAGCGCTTCCAGGCGCCGGTGCGCCGCGTCCCGGTCCCCGTTGAACGCGGCGACCAGCGCGAGCGCGGCGAGCTGCTCGGCGGCGTGCCCGTGCTGCCCGGTCGCCCGCGCCAGCCGCAGCCCCTCGTGGCAGGCGGCGACCGGCACCGGCGGATGGCCGAGCAGCGTCTCGCACCGCGCCGCCGCCGCCAGCGCGTAGGACTCGGCGGGCGCGTCGCCGCGCAGCCGCGCGGACGCGACGGCCCCGGCCGCCAGCGTGCGGGCCCGCCCGTCCCCGAGGGCGAGGGCCGCGAGCGCCGCCCACGCCTGCGCGGCGGAGTCGTCGGCGGCCGTCTCGCCCAGCCGGACGGCGCGCCGGAGCAGTCCGGCGGCCTCGGTGTAGCGGCCGCGGAACGTCGCGGCCATCCCGGCGAGGTGCGCCCGCATCAGGTCGGCGCGCGGCGTCTCCGGCGCGCCCGGCAGGTTCGCCGCGCGCTCCGCGATCTCCGCGTACGCGGTGTGGTCGCCCGCGGCGTCGGCCGCCTCGGCCGCCCACATGAGGGCCGACAGCGCCGGCCCGCCGTCGGTTCCGGCGAGCCGCTCGGCCGCGTCCCGCAGCATCGGCACCGCCGTGGCCGGGGACCCCGAGCCCGCCTCGATCTCGCCGCGCAGCAGCTCGGCGAGCCCGGCGCGGGTCCCGTCCTGGTCCAGCGGCCGGATCTCCCGCAGCAGGGCCCGCGCCCGGCGCGCCCGGCCGCCCGCCCAGGCGTCGCCGGCGGCGGCCAGCAGCCGGTCCGCGCGCGCGCCGCGCTCGGACGTCAGCGCGGCGGCGCGCTGCCACGCCCGCCAGGAGTCGCCGTACCGGCCGGCCCGCCGGGACGCCGACGCCGCCTCCGCCAGCTCGTCGGCGATCCGGTCGTCGCCCTCGCCGGACAGCGCCGCCCGGTGCCAGATCAGCGACGGCCGCTGCCAGTCCTGCACGAGCAGCTGCGCGAGCAGCGCGTGCGCGGCGCGCCGCTCGATCCGCGACGCCTCCGCCCACAGCGACGTCCGGACGAGCCGGTCCCGCACGACGACCGCGTCGTCCCCGGCCACCGCGTGGTCGGCCAGCCGCAGCAGGCCCGACTCGCGCGCCGCCTCGATCTCGCGGGCGCCGATCCCCGCCGTCCGGACGGCCCGCGCCACCGTCGGCGCGCCGAGCCACTCCTCCGCCGCCACCATCAGCACCAGCCGCTGCGCCCCGGACGGGAGCCGCAGGTGGCGGCGCCGGTACAGGGTGCGCAGGACGCTGCCGGGCGGCAGCGCGCGGGGCGGCGCGGCGCCGCCGGACAGCTGCGCGGCGGTCAGCCCGCCGGCCAGTTCCCGCACGGCGAGCGCGCACCCGCTCGCCAGGTCGACGACCTCCTCGGCGAGCTCCGTGCCGAGCGCGTCGCCGACCGCGTCCTGCAGGATGCGCAGGCTCGCGTCCTCGTCCAGCGGCGGCAGCCGCAGGTGCGGGATGCCGGTGAGCGGCGCCGGCGTGCGGGAGGCGAAGACGATCGCGAGCCGCTCGTCCTGGACGCGGCGCGCCGCGAAGGCCAGGGCGTCCAGCGTGACCCGGTCGAGCCACTGCGCGTCGTCCACCCGGCACAGCACCGGTTCGGCGCGGGCGGCGAGGCTCAGCAGCTCGCAGACCGCCGAGTACAGGACGAACGGCGCGGGAGCGGCGCCGCCGGTCAGCGGGGCCAGCGCCGTGCGGAAGGCCGGCGGCAGCTCCGCCACCAGGCCGGACAGCGGCCGCAGCAGCCGGTGCAGCCCCGCGTAGGGGACGTCCGCCTCCGCGGGGACGCCGATGGTCGACAGCACGCGGAACCCGGCGGCGGCGTCGCGCGCGGCGGCGTCGAGCAGCGCCGTCTTGCCCATGCCGGCGTCGGCGACGAGGGTCAGCGCGCCGCCGTGCCCGTCCCGCGCCCGGCCGAGGAGCCCTTCGACGGCCGTGACCTCCCGGTCGCGCCCGTACAGCCGATCGTGTCCAGACAACACACCCATGGTCAGCAGAGGAGCACGCGCCCGCCGGACGGTCCAGAGCGGCGTTCTGTTTCGGGGCGGCGGCGCAACGGGAACGGGCCGCGATTGTGCACCGGCACAGTGCGGGCGGGGACCGGTGGTCCCAAAGTACTCGCGGTGGCACGATGAGCCCCCCTGCATTGTGCCGGAGGTGGCGGGCGATGACGGCAGGCCGGTCGGGAACCACGGAACGCGCGGACGCCGGAAGCGGCGAGGCCCTCCGCGGGGACCCCGCCCACGAGCCGCCGCGCCGCGACCCCCTCGGCCGGGAGCCGGGCCGCGCGGACGACGACCGGGCGATCCTGCGCAAGGCGGTGCTGCGGCTCACCGACCGGCTGCCCGACCTCGCCGACCGGCTCGCCGCCGAGATCCTCGCCGGTGACGACGGCGACCGCTCCGAGCAGCTGCGCGGCGACCTGTCGGAGGTCTGCCGGACCGGGCTCGGGCACGGCTTCGAGGCGATCCTCGACCCCGGCCGGGGCCGCGCCGACCTGGACTGGGCGCGCCGGCTCGGGCGGCGCCGCGCCCATCAGGGCCAGCCGCTGGACCAGCTGCTGCGCTCGTACCGGCTGGCCGGGCGGGTGTTCTGGGAGGCCGTCGTCGAGGTCGTCGGCCGGCACGACCCCGGCAACGTGCCCGCGCTCGTCCGGCAGGCGACCCGCACCTGGGACACCATCGACGAGCAGTCCGGCGCCGCCGCCGCGGCCTACCACCAGACCGAGCTGTCGCTGGCCCGGCGCAGCGAGGAGCGCGTCCAGGCGATCGTGGACGCGCTGCTGGACGGGCAGGGCGCGGACGGCGGCCTGCTCGCCACCGCCGCGTCCGTGCTCGGGCTGCCGGCCGCCGGCCGCTACGCGGTGGTCATGCTCGGTGCCGAGGGCGGCTTCGCCGGCGGGTTCGCGCGCGAGTTCTCCGGCGGCCGCGACCGGCGCCCGGGCGACATCGGCGGGATGCGGTTCATCTGGCGGCTGCGCGCCGACGCGCAGGTCGCGCTCGTCGCGCTCGGCGCCGCGGAGCTGGACGACCTCGTCGAGGCCGTCCGCCCCTACGCCCACGCGCACGCCGGCGTCAGCCCCGTCGTGCACTCCCTCGCCGAGCTCGGCGGCGCGCGCTGGCTGGCCGAGCTGGCACTGCGGACCTGCCGCGGCTCCGGCCGGCAGATCGCCCGCCTCGACCGGCGCCTCCCCGACGCGCTGGTGCTGTCCCAGCCCCGGCTGGCCGGGCGGCTCGGCGACGTCGCGCTCGGCGGCCTGACCGGCGTGGACCCCGCGTTCCGGGACGTCCTGCTCGCCACCCTCACCACCTGGCTGGACTGCGACGGCTCCGCCGCCCGCGCCGCCGACCGGCTGTTCTGCCACCGCAACACCGTCCTCAACCGGCTCCGCAAGGTCGAGCAGCTCACCGGCCGGACGCTCGCCCACCCCCGCGACCTGGTCGAGATCGCGCTCGCCCTGAGCGCCGTCCGGCTGCACGGCCCGGCCCCGGGCGAGCGGCGCGACGCCTCCGGCTGACCGGCTAGCCGGTGACCGGTCGACCGGTGACCACGGCGCGGACCAGGCGGAAGTAGTCGAAGGGGCGCAGCGCGTCGGTGCGCCGCCACGCCCGGGGCGGGACGGCCCGCTCCAGGGTCAGGTTCTCGACGACGTCGAAGCCGTGGTCCTTGAGCAGGGCGTTCACCTCGTCCGGCGCGAACCACGTCCGGGACGGCTCGCCGGAGTCCCGGACGACCCGCGCGGCGATCTCGGCGTAGGCGTCGCCGTCGGCGTCGCGCAGGCCGGGCGGCAGCGCGTAGTCCATGACCAGCTCGGTGCCGGGTGCGAGGCGGCCGATCTCGGCGAGCGTCCCGGCGACGGCGTCGCGGGTGAGGAAGTAGGCGACGCCGAGCCAGCTCACGAGCGCCGGGCGCGCGGTGTCGAGACCCGCCGCGGCCAGCGGCCGGACCGGCCCGTCCGGCGCCTCGAAGTCCACCGGGACGAGCGAGGCGTGCTCGGGCACGGGGATCCCGGCGGCGTCCAGCAGCCCCCGCTTCCATTCCTGCGTCGCCGGATGGTCGGCCTCGAAGACGCGCCGGCCGGCGGGCGCGCGGAAGGCGTAGGTGTCCAGGCCCGCGCCGAGGATCGCGTACTGGCCGAACGCGCCGGCCCGTGCCTCGGCGTACCGGCTGCGGACGGTGGTGACGGTCCGGGTTCCGGCGAGGATGATGTGCCCGCCGTTGCTCCGGTGATAGCCGATCATCTCGTCCGCGAGGCCGCCGAGCAGGCGCGGCGCGAGCGGATCGGTGAAGATGAGGGGCCGGTCGTCCACCAGCGGGTGGGCGGCCCGCGCCGCCGCGGCCGACAGCGCGGTGCGGCTGGGCTGTCCTTCGTTCATCGAGCCTGCCCTCCTTCCGGCTCCGGTGTTCCCGGAGCGCTCGAGAAAGGCAGCCTATTCGGCGATAACGCCATCATAGCAGCCGCAAATAAATTCCCCATATACCTCGCGTCAAGATCTAGCGGCATTCTTTTCGGTGCGCCCTCCGTATTTACCCAGTGCCGCCGGAGGCGGGTTAACGCAGAGCTAACCCGGCGTTGTCGTCCGGCTGATGCGGTGGTGGCTAACTTGGCGGTCGGACGAAGACCGGCTGCCTTAGGGGGAGGGCATGGGACTCACCGGAGGCGGATTCATCGCGCTGCTGTTCCTGGCGGTCGCGGGCCTGTTCGCGTTCACCCTGTGGTGGTGGCCGCGGGGCGCGCGCTCGGGGGCCGGCGCCGTCGCCGCCAGGCTCGGGCTGCTGGCCGGGACGCAGGCCGTCACGCTGCTCGCCGTGCTCGTCGCCGTCAACGCGCACTTCGAGTTCTACTCCGGCTGGGACGACCTGTTCGCGACCAACGCGGCGCCCGCGCGGATCAAGCACGTGATGGCGAAGGCCGGCGGGCCGGTGAAGCAGATCGACACCGCCACGGTCAAAAGGCTCGGCAGTGCCGCCACCAAACGCGACGCCGCCGTATCCGGCGCGGTAGAGGAATATCGCTTCCAGGGCCAGGAAACGGGACTGAGCGCCGAATCCTTTGTGCTGCTTCCGCCGCAGTACTACCAGCCCGCGTACGCCCGGACGCGCTTTCCGGTGATCGTCGTCCTGACCGGCTATCCGGGGCATCCCACCGCGCTGCTGCACACCATGCGCTTTCCCGAACTGGTCAGGCAGGGGGAGCGGGCCGGGCTCCCGCCCGCCGTCTACGTGCTGATGCGGCCGACGGAGGCGCCGCCGCGCGACACCGAGTGCGCGGACGTGCCCGGCGGTCCGCAGGTGGAGAGCTTCTTCGCCGCCGACGTGCCGCTGGCGATGTGGGCGCACTACCGGGTCGCCGCCGCCCGCACCGGCTGGGGGATCATGGGCGACTCCACCGGCGGGTTCTGTGCCGCCAAGCTCGCGATGAAGCACCCCGACCGCTACTCGGCCGCGGCGTCACTGTCCGGATACTTCAATACGATCCAGGACATCACGACGGGCAAGCTGTTCGGCGGGAACAAGGCCCTCCAGGACGAGAGCAACCTCCTGTGGCGCGAGAAGCACCTTCCCGCCCCGCCGATCTCCCTCCTCGTGGCGTCCTGCCGGGTCGGCGAGAAGACCTTCCCGGAGAACGAGCGGTTCATCGCCGGGATCCGCCCGCCCACGCGGGCCGACAGCCTGTTCCTGCCGTCCGGCGGGCACAACTACCGCACGTTCCGCCGCATGGTCCCCGCGACGCTCCGCTGGTTCGGCACCCACCTCAAGGCCGAATGACGGCCACGCGGATCGGGCGCGCCATCAGCCGCCGCCGTCGGCGGCGTCCTCGGGCGCGGGCTCGGGCATGGGTTCGGACGCGGGCAGCAGCAGCGTGAAGATCGGCGGGGACGGCCGGCGCAGCACCAGCCGCCCGCCCTCCGCCTCCGCCAGGCCCCGCGCCAGCGCCAGCCCGATCCCGTGCCCGCCGTCCCCCATGCCGCCTGAGTGCCGGCGCGCGAAGATGTCCTCGGCCTCGGTGACGCCGGGCCCCTCGTCCGACACGTCGATGGCCAGGCCGCCGCCGATGTCGCTGGCCTCCACGGTGACCCGCCCCGCGCCGTGCGCCTGCGCGTTGTCCAGCAGCACCCCGAGGATCTGCCGCACCGCCGACGCCGACGCGTGCACCTCCGGCAGCGGCCCCCGCGCCGCCACCTCCAGCGGACGGCCCGCGGGCGGCCGCAGCCGCAGCTCCTCCAGCAGCCCCGGCACGTCCAGCCGCTCCCGGTTCGGAGCGGCGTCCCGCGCCAGGCTCAGCAGGTCGTCGATGATGTCGCGCAGGTGCTCGCCGCGCCGCACCGCCGTCCGCACCGCCGCCGCCAGGTCCGCCCCGGGCCGCTCCAGCGCCGACTCCAGCCCGAGCAGCAGCCCGGTCAGCGGCGTCCGCAGCTGGTGCGACACGTCCGCGCTGAACGCCCGCTCCCGGTCCAGCATCGACCCGAGCCGGCGCGCCGTCACCTCCAGCGCCCGGCCCGCCTCGTCCGCCTCCAGCACCCCCGACGACCGCGCCCGGACGGTGAAGTCGCCGTCCCCGAGCGCCTGCGCCGCCGCCGTCAGCCGCTCCAGCGGGCGCGCCAGCCGCCGCGACTGGTACCGCGCCACGAACGCCGCCAGCCCGATGATCAGCAGCGCGAACGCCGCCATCACCCACCAGGCCCGCTCGATCCGCCGGGCGACGACCCGCTCCGGCATCCCGACCCGCGCCACCGACGTCACGCCCTCGTCCGACGGGATCGGCGCCGTCACCACCAGCCGGCCGTGCTCGTCGCGCTGGTGCAACCGCCCGTCCCGCGCCTGCCGCGCCGCGCCCGAGTGCGGCGGGCCCTCCCCGGTCAGCAGGTTCCCGTCGATCCCGTAGATCCCCACCCGCAGCCGCTCGTTCAGGCCCTCCGGCAGCCGGATCGGCCGCGGCCGCCGCGCCTCGTCGTCCGGCGCCGTCGCCGCGACGCGGGTCGCGTCCCGCTCCAGCCTCGTCACCGCCTCGTTGCGGTACAGCCGCTGCACCGCCACCGCCAGCGGGATGATCAGCAGCGCCACCGCCACCGCGGTGATCCCCGCGATCGTGACCAGCAGCCTGCGCCGCAGCGGCGCCGTCCTCGCAACCGCGTCCACACTCGCCTCCCGCCCGGAGGATAGCCGCGGCCGGGACGCCCCGGCCCGCCGCGCGGACGCGCCGCGCCAAGGTAAGCGAGGCCCTAACCCGCCGCACAGCCGCCGCTCACGCGCCCCGCACTAGGTTGCCTGCTGACGCCGGCGTCGAGAGGGGGAGGCACGATCATGCGCAGGCTGCTCATCGGCGTACTGATCGTCACGGCGCTGGCCGGCGTCGGGCTCGGCCACGCGGTCCACGTCCACCGCGACTGCGCGGACGAGCCCGGCTCCCGGCTCGGCAAGGTCGTCGACGCCGTCACCGACGCCGTCACCGCGACCACCCACGGCTCGTTCTGCCCGCCGCGGCGGCCCGGCGCCCGGGCGACCGCCGTCCCCGCCCGCACGTGACCGCCCCCGTCCGTACCATCGGGACCATGGCCGGACCGTACGTGCTCGTCGTGGAGGACGACGAGGCCATCGGCAGCGAGCTCGCCGAGGCCCTCGCCGCGCACGGCTACGAGGCCGACTGGGCCGCCACCGGCGGCGACGCCCTCGACAGCGCGTCCCGCCGCGCCCCCGACCTGGTCCTGCTGGACCTCGGGCTCCCCGACATCGAGGGCGTCACCCTGTGCCGGCGGCTCCGCACCGTGCTGCGCGACGCGGTGATCGTCGTGCTCACCGCCCGCACCCAGGAGTTCGAGGTCGTCGTCGCCCTCGACGCCGGCGCCGACGACTACCTCACCAAGCCGTTCCGGCTCACCGAGCTGATGGCCCGGCTCCGCGCCCACCTGCGCCGCAGCAGCGCCGGCCGCGCCGATGAGCGGTTCGTCACCGCCGGCCGCCTCACCCTCGACCTCGCCGCCCGCCGCGCCAGCTACGCCGGCACCGAGATCGCGCTGCGCCCCAAGGAGTTCGACCTGCTCGCCCGGCTGGTGTCCAGCGCCGGCGAGGTCGTCACCCGCGAGGACCTCATCGACCAGGTCTGGGACACCAACTGGTTCGGCCCCACCAAGACCCTCGACGTGCACATCTCCGCCCTGCGCCGCAAGCTCGCCCAGCAGGGCGCCGACCCGGGCAGCATCACCACCCTGCGGGGCCGCGGCTACCGCTACGAACGCGACTGAGAGCCGCCGCCAGCGCGCTGCCAGCGATCTGCCAGGGCCGCTCCCGATCCTGGGACCCATGATCCTCATCGCAGGCGCCGGCCCGACCGGCCTCACCCTCGCCGTCGACCTCGCCCGCCGCGGCGTCCCGCACCGCATCGTCGACCCCGGGCACCCGTCCGGCTCGCGCGGCAAGGGCCTCCAGCCCCGCACCCTCGAGGTCTTCGACGACCTCGGCGTCATCGACGCCGTCCGCGCGGCCGGCGCCCCCTACCCGCCGCTGCGCGCCTACGCCGGCGCCGACGTCGTCTGGGAGGGCCGCATGCACGAGCCCGTCCCGCCGACCCCCGCCGTCCCGTACCCGAACGTCCTGATGGTGCCGCAGTGGCGGACCGAGCGGATCCTCCGCGACCGCCTCACCGCCCTCGGCGGCCGCGTCGACACCGTGGGCCTTTCGAGTTTCACGCAGGACGACGAGGGCGTCACCGCCGTCCTGACCGACGGCACGACCGTCCGCGCCGCCTACCTCGTCGGCGCCGACGGCGGGCGCAGCACCGTCCGCAAGACCCTCGGTGTCCCGTTCCTCGGCGAGACCCGCGAAGAGGAGCGCATGCTCATCGGGGACGTCCGGACCCCCGACCTGGACCGCGACCACTGGCACATGTGGGCCGACCCCGAGACCCGGACCCCTCGCATCGGCCTCTGCCCGCTCCCCGGCACATCCGACTTCCAGTTCACCGGCCCCCTCGCCCCCGGCGAAGACCCGGAGCTCTCGCTCGCCACGTACCAGAAGCACCTCACCGCCGGCACCGGCCGCGACGACCTCCGCCTCACCGGCCTCGGCTGGGCGTCGGTCCACCGCGTCAACATCCGCATGGCCGAACGGTTCCGCTCCGGGCGCGTCCTCCTCGCCGGCGACGCCGCCCACGTCCACTCGCCCGCCGGCGGCCAGGGCCTCAACACCGGCGTCCAGGACGCCTACAACCTCGGCTGGAAGCTCGCCGCCGCCCTCTCCGGCGCGTCCCCGCTCCTCCTCGACACCTACGAGGAGGAGCGGCTCCCCGTCGCCGCCGGCGTCCTCGGCATCAGCACCGCCCTCTACCGGAAGGCCGCCGAAGGCCAGGCCGACGCCTACCGGCGCGGCGAGGAGACCCGGCAGCTGCTCCTCGCCTACCCCGACAGCCCGCTCTCGTCCGGCCCCCTCGGCGGCACCCGCGCCCCCAACGTCCTCCTCGCGGACGGCACCACCCTCTTCGACGCCTTCCGCGGCCCCCACTTCACCCTGCTGGCGTTCAACACCGAGGCCCCGCCCCTCGGACCGGCCGTCCGCGCCGTCCACATCACGGGCAACCCCGACGCCGAGGCCGCCTACGGCATCACCGCCCCGACCCTCGTCCTCGTCCGCCCCGACGGCTACCGAGCCCACACCGGCGACCCCGACTCCACCACCACGTACCTCTCCCGCCTCAACCTCCGCTGAAAAGGCGGCCTGCGGCAGAACCCTAGACAGAGGCCGATTGACGAGGACGGCGCCGCCCGCGAAGCCAAACAAAAGCACCAACCCCGACCAAAAGCACAACACCCCCGGCAATCCCGGCAAAAACCACCGGAGACGGCCCACCGCTCGATCGGTGCGACTCGGCGGCGGGGGAAGACGACGCGGCGCTCACCTTCTGCGCGGCGCGCTGTGACTGGTCGAATCTGGCGTAGACAGGGTTGGCGGCGCCGGCCGGCACCGGGTACTTCGCGGGGTCCATGGCGCGGTTGATGCGGATGGCGCCGTAGCCGGTCGCCTTGTCGGGGACGGGCTTGTTGATCGGCAGAGCGGTGGCGATGAGCCGCTGGACGACCGTACGGCCGGACATGCTCGGATTATGCGAGCGGACCAGAGCCACCGCCCCTGACACCAGCGCCGCCGACGCACTGGTTCCCTGCGCATCCGAGTAGATCGTGCCCGTCTTGCCGACCGCCACCGAGCCGCTCGCCGGAGCGGCGATGGAGACGTAGGGCTGCCGCTGAGTGCCTTCCCAAGGCCGCAGATCGGCGTTGACGCCGCCGACCGCCAGAACACCCGGGCAGGACGCGGGCGCCTCGGGGAAATTGTTCGTGTTCCCGGTGTCGCCGGCCGCCGCGACGGTGACGACGTCGTGCTGTATCGCGTAAGCCACCGCGTCGCGGACTTCCCGTGAACACTGGTCGGGAGTGCCCGGCGCACCGGCGCCGAAGGACAGGTTCAGCACTTTCGCGCCCTTGTCGACCGCGAAACGGATGCCGTCGGCGATCGCCTTATAACCGTCGACGCGGTCGGGGCCCACGACGTCTATCGACAGCACGTGCACTGGAAGGATCTTGGCTTCGGGGGCGATGCCCGCGAAGCCGCTGCTCCCGCCCCCCTGTCCCGCGATCATGATGGCCATCGTGGTGCCGTGGCCGTGGCCCTTCGCGTCGAGGTCCTTGCGGCCGTCGCTCTTCCCACCCGCGGTGTCCGCCCCTTTGAGGACGACCCCGGACAGCTCGGGAAGATGAGGATTGACGCCCGAGTCGAGGACGCCGACGGTGACGCCGGCACCTTTCGAAAGGGGCCAGACATCGTTCTCGATGCCCCAAGCCGGAAACCACCACTCGTCCTTACGCGGCCGTGGCTCCGCCAGGGCCGGGTGAGCGGTGAGCGCCACAAGGCTCAATGCTCCCGCACCTGCGATGAGGCGGCGGAGAAGGTTCACACGCCGTCCCCGGGAAATCCGCCACCGCGCTTTCGGCCGTTGTCCTTCGCCGTTCTCTCGCCTTGCTTGCTCTGAGGACGATTGGGCTCGGAGCCGAGCACGCTGGGAGCCACCTGCATGTCCTCGTTCCAGACGTCGGGGTCTTCGCTCAGCCAGGAGCCGCGATCACGCTCCCGGTCTCCGTGGGGCGAGCCGCCCGCACCGGTCATCGGGCCCATTCCCATCGGGCCCGTGCGGGGCGCCGGAACCTCACCGGGGGCTCCGGCCTCTGGTGGGGGAGGCGGCCCCAACCGGCTCCGGCCGATGACGCCGTTGCGGTCCAGCCCCCCGGGCTCGGAACCGGGACGGCCCTGCGAAAATCCGGCTCCGCCGCCCGGAAGACCGAGCGCGGTGCGGCCGGGCAGGTCCAGCCCAGCCCGTCCGGGAGGGCCGAAAGCGCCACCGCCGGGGAGACCGAGGCCAGGGCCGCCCGGCTGGGAAGGTTGAGGCCCCGCGCCCGGACCGAGGGACGAACCGGAGGGGGAGGTCGGCGGTGTCGTGAGCGGCGGGCCGCTGTTGCCGCCGCCACTGCCCGCAGGAGGGACGACGCCGGACAGATCCGTTCCCCCGCCGCCGCCCGAGGGGCTGCCCGGGGTGTTCGGCCGCCCGCCGTAGGGCGACCCGCCGCCGGTGGAGGGCACGAGAGGCGCGCTGCCAGAGTGCGGCGACGTGCCTGAGGGGGCTGCGGCGCCCGGCCTGGTGGACCCGCTCGGGGCGCCGGCCGGGGTAGGGGTCGATGACAGATCGCTGGAGCCTCCGGATACGGCCGAGCCGCCCGAACCGGCCGGCGCCCCGGAAGCGGGGGTGCCACCGGATCCGCCAGGGGTGATGGGAGCGCCGTACGTCATGAGGTTGTTCGGCAGTTGTGTCGAGATGTTCGGTGGAAGGGACGTCCACGTCTCGGTGATGCGTTCGTTGGCGCCCTGCATCCAGGAACGTGCTTCGGCGTCGGTCTTCGGCTGCGGCATGCTGTTCTTGTACCAGCCGAGGTATTCCGAGCCGTGGCGTTCGACGGCGGTACCGAAATCGCGGGCGGTGGCGCTGATCGTGTGGCTCGATGCCCAGAGGTCGCGCATCTGCACCTGCGCGGCCGCCGCGTCCGTGCCCGACCAGGCCTCGTTCAGGTCGTGGCCCGCCTGGGCGAGCCGCTGGGTGATCCGCTGATAGGCCTGGGAGAACCTGACGTAGGCGTGTCCCGATTCCGTCACCGCGCCGGGCTCGCTGGACTTCAGCAGTTCCTCGATGCTCTTGCGGTCATAGCTTGCCGGTGACCCTGTCGGGGCGCTCTCGCGCATGGGAAAGGTGTGCTCGTCCGTCATCTGCGCTCCCTCACTCCAACGACCCGGGTCCAGAGCGCGGCGAGGCGACGGGAGACGGGGGCTTCCCAGGCGAACCGGAATCGGTCTGAGCTTGCTGAAGTTGCCGCTGTACAACGGCGACGCGTCTTTCGAGTTCCGCCTCGGCGTCGTCATAGGCCTGTGCGGTGCGGCGGAGCATCTTGATGGTTCGCAGCGCCTCGAACAGGAAGGCGCTGTGCTGGTCGGCCAATACCGAATGGCCTCGCCTGATACTGGGGACCAGTGCCTTCGCCGCGTCCCAGGTGCCGTAGGCCGCGTCGTCGGCGTCGGCCCGCTGGAGCTCCTTGCTGGCCTCGATGATCTCTTCGAGGTCGGATTCGAGGCGTTTGGCTATGGCGCGGAGGCGGGCGCGGTCGACGCGGAGGTCGCCGGTCTGGTTGAGGCCCGGCCAGTTGCCGTAGGCGCCGGGCGGCACCGATCTCGGATCCACAGGCGGCATGGCGTTCCCCTCCAGCCCCGTCGCGCCGGTCCGTGCCGTCAGTGCGGTCCCGGCGGCACCGCTGACGACTCTTTCACACGGCTTGACCGGGTGTCAGGGATCGCGCGATTCGGAAGGCGGCAAGATCCTTTATCGGGCGACCGGATCCGGAGGGTCAGGGTTTCGCGGCGAGGCGGAGGCCGAGGCCGATGAAGAGGGAGCCGGTCGCGACGTCCAGCCGGCTGCGGGCGGTGCGGCGGCGGCGGAGCCATTCGCCTATCCGGCCGGCGAGCACGCCGACCGTGCCGTCGACGAGGAATTCTAGGGCGATCAGGATGGCGCCGAGAATGGCGAACTGGAGCCAGACGTCGCCCATTCGCGGGTTGATGAACTGGGGGAGGAAGGCGATGGTGAACGTGACCATCTTGGGGTTCAGCAGATTGGTCAGCAGGCCGTTGAGGTAGGCGCGGCGGCCGGACGGGGCGGCGGCGGGGGCGTCGTCCTGGGCGTTGCGGTGGCGGATGGTCTGGACGCCCAGGTAGATGAGGTAGGCGGCGCCGACGAGGCGGACGGCGGCGAAGGCGATCGGGACGGCGGCGAAGAGGGCGGCGAGGCCGGCGGCGGCGACGGCGACGTGGACGGCCTCGCTGGTGGCGACGCCGGCGGTGGCGAGGAGCCCGGCGCGGGGGCCGCCGCGCATGCCGCAGCCGAGGATGAACAGCATGTCCGGGCCGGGCACGAGCATCGCGATGACCGAGGTCAGCAGGAAGGCGGCGAGGAGGTGCTGGTCGATCGGCATGGCAGGATCGTGCCACGCCGGGTAGGCGAGGTACATCCGAATTGTGGGGGCTGGTGTGCGGGGGACGGCGCGGCCGATCGTCGGGGCCGTGCTGGCGTCGTTCGCGGGGGTGTACGTGCTCGCGGCGCCCGCGCGGACGGCCGGGGCCGGCCGGATCGGGGCCGCGATCGCCCTGGTGGCGGTCGTCCTGGGCGTCCAGGTCGTGCGGGTCGTCTCGCGCGACGGCCGGTGGCGGTGGGGCATTCCCGTCCAGGCGGCGGCGGCTTACGCCGGTGTATTGGCGTTCGGCACGTCGCTGGGGATCCTCGGGTTCGTCGCGGGGTCGCTCGTGCTGGCGGGGCTGTGGCCGCTCGCGGTGGTGGTCGTGGGGAGCGCGGCGGTCCTCGGTGACGCCGATGTGACGATCACCTGCCTGCTCACCGGGCTCGTCGTCTACGGGCTGGTGCGGCTGGCGGACCGGGTGGACGACACGGTGGCCGCGCGGTTGCCGTTGACGATGGCGGCGGTGGCGCGGGAGCGGCTGCGCATCGCGGCGGAGTTGAACCGGGGCCTCGGCGAGGGGCTGCGGGAGATCTCGGACGGGAGCCGGCGCGCGGTCGAGCGGCCCGGGGCGATCGCGGACGTGCTGGACGTCGCGCGGCGGTCGCTGAACGAGGCGCGGGCGGCGGCGGCCGATTTCCGGAGCATGTCGCTGGCGCCCGAGGCGTCGGCGGCGCGCGCGCTGTTGGAGGCGGCAGGCGTCCAGACGGAAGTACGGACGGGCCATAGGGAGCCACTGGGGCCGGCAGGGGCCCTGTTGGCGATGGCGTTGCGCGAGGCCGTCACCGACGTGGTGCGGGTGGGGACGGCACACAACTGCCTTATCGAGACCTCGGAAGAGGACGGGTTCGTACGGCTGCGCGTGGTGAACGACGGCGTCCGCACGGTGGAGAGGGGCGCGGAGGGGCTGGAGGACGCCGCGCAGCGGGTGAGGGCCGCGGGCGGTGACTTTGCCACAGGTCTGGAGGAGGACGGCAGGTTCGCGGTCGAGGTTTCGATGAAGGCGGGGGAGCGGCCGGTGAGCCTGCCGGACCGGACCGCCTACCGGCTCTCGGTGGGACTCTTGGCCGCCGTACTGGCCGGGTTCTCCATCAAGGGACTGCTCATGGTTCCTTGGGGGCTGGAGTGGGCGGCTGCGGCGGTGATGCTCGTTCTCATCGGCGCGCTACAGCTCCTGTGGACGAGCAGTGGACAGCCAAGGGCGTGGGGGCTGTTCCTAGCCGTGTTGAGCTTCGCGCCCGTCCCGCTGTTCGGGAAGGCGTGGCTGGGCGTTGCGGGGTTCCTTGTCGGGACGCTCCTGGTGGGTGTCCCGGTGAGGTTCGCCGTCCCGTTGGTGGTGGCGACGATGGCGGGCGTGGGCGCCGGTGCGTGGGCGCTGGGCCTGGGGGCGGCGGCCGTCACCAATTACGTGATCAGCACGCTGGTCACGGGCCTGGTGGTGTACGGGCTCGTCCGGCTTGCGTGGCTCGTCCGGGATCTGCGGGTGGCCGGGGAGGAGCTGGCGCGGGCGGCGACGGTGCAGGAGCGGCTGCGGGCCGCGCGCGATCTGCACGACCTGCTCGGGCACAGCCTGGCGGCGATCCTCCTCAAATGCGAGCTGGCGCGGCGGCTGGCGGACGTGGATCCGGCGCGCGCGCGGGCGGAGCTGGACGAGGTCGTGGCCATGGCGGAACGAGCCGGCAAGGACCTGCAGACCGCGACCGGTGGCGAAGCGGAATTGTCGCTGGACGGGGAGGCGCGCTCGGCGCGGTCCGTGCTGACGGCGGCGGGCGTCGAAGTGGAGATGGAACTCGCGCACGGCGAGTTGGCGGACGAGACGTCGGCGGTGCTCAGCACGGTGCTGCGTGAGGCCGTGACCAACGTGCTGCGCCACAGCGCCGCGAAACGCTGCGCCATCACGACCGCGCGGGACGGCGGTACCGTCCGCCTCGTGGTGGAGAACGACGGATTGGATCCGGAGGCGCCCCGTACGGCTCCGGGGTCGGGAATCGGGAACCTGGCGACGCGCCTGGCCTCGTTCGGAGGGACGCTCAGCGCGCGCGCCGACGGCCAGGGGAACTTCCGGGTGGAAGCGGCCGTCGGCTAGAGCCAGCCCGCCTCCTGGGCGATGCGGGCGGCGTCGGTGCGGTTGCGGGCGTTGAGCTTGGTGACGACGGCGGTCAGGTAGTTGCGGACCGTCCCGGCCGACAGGTGCAGCCGCGCGGCGATCTCCGGGGCCTCGGCGCCCTCGGCGGCCAGCCGCAGCACGTCCGTCTCGCGCGGGGTGAGCGGGTTGTCGGCGAGGTCCCAGGCGGTGAGCGCGAGCTGGGGGTCGAGGACCCGCTCGCCGGCGGCGACCTTGCGGATCCCGGCGGCGAGCTCGTCGGGCGGCGCGGTCTTCAGCAGGAAGCCGCGGACGTTCGCCGCCAGGGCGCGGCGCAGGTGGCCGGGCTTGCCGTGGCCGGTGAGGATGAGCGTCGCGATGTCCGGGTGCGCGTCGCGGAGGGCGGCCGCCGCGGCGAGACCGTCCATTCCCGGCATGTCGACGTCCAGGACCGCGACGTCCGGACGGGCGGAGCGGGCGGCGGCGAGGACCTCGTCACCGCGGTCCACCTCGGCCACCACGGTCAGGTCGGGCTCGAGCGACAGCAGCGAGGCCAGGGCGCTGCGCACCACGTGGTGGTCGTCCGCCAGAAGCACCTTGATCACGGTGCAATGTCTACCAGGACATGCAGACCGGTGACCGCGTCACGGGTCGGACCATGACGAGGTCACGGGTGACCGGTGATGACGTCTCTGGTCCGTGAAGCCCCAGGTCAGAAGACTTGTCCGTATGAACGAAGCGGTGCGGATGGACGCGGTCAGCAAGGTGTACGGCAAGGGGCGCGGGGCGGTGGCGGCGCTGCGCGAGGTGACGGCGGGCATCCCGCGCGGCCGGTTCACGGCCGTCATGGGCCCGTCCGGGTCGGGCAAGAGCACGTTCCTGCACTGTGCGGCGGGCCTCGACACGCCCACGTCCGGCAGCGTCCGGCTGGGGGACACGGAGCTGTCCTCCATGAACGAGACGAAGCTGACGGAGCTGCGCCGTGAGCGGGTCGGTTTCGTGTTCCAGGCGTTCAATCTGGTGTCGTCGCTGACGGTGGAGCAGAACATCACCCTGCCGCTGCTGCTCTCGCGTACGCGAGTCGACCGGAAATGGCTCGATGAGGTCGTTGGCAGGGTGGGGCTTGGCGAACGCCTCGGGCACCGTCCCGCCCAGTTGTCGGGCGGGCAGCAGCAGCGTGTCGCCATAGCGCGCGCGCTGGTGACCCGTCCGGAGGTCGTGTTCGGGGACGAGCCGACAGGCGCGCTCGACACGATGACGGCACGGGACGTGCTGTCCCTGCTGCGCGAGACCGTCGACGGCATGGGCCAGACGGTCGTGATGGTGACCCACGATCCGGTCGCCGCGTCCTATGCGGACACGGTCCTCTTCTTGGCGGACGGCCGGATCGTCGACTCGATGGACGCGCCGTCCAGCGACAAGGTGGCGGCTCGCATGACCCGGATGGGGGCGTGGAACTGATGCTGCGGATCGTGCTGTCCACGTTGCGGCACCGCAAGGCCGGCTTCGCAGGCGCGTTCGTCGCGCTGCTGTGCGCGGCGGCGCTGGTGTGCGCGTGCGGAGTCCTGCTCGACACCGGGCTGCGCGGCTCGGTCGCGCCGGAGCGGTACGCGGGCGCGCCGGTGGTGGTGACCGGCGACCAGTTCGTCCACCAGACCAAGGTCAAGAAGAAGGGCAAGGTCAAGCACAAGGCGAAGGCGATCGCCGAGCGGGCCTGGCTGCCGGTGTCGGTCGCGGATCGGGTCCGTGCGGCGGGCGCCCGCGACGTGGTCACCGAGGTCGCGTTCCCGGCCGAGATCGGTTCCGGAGCGGACGAGTCGTGGGGGCACGGCTGGGAGTCGGCCGGGCTGACCCCGTTCACGCTGCGGGAGGGCCGGGCGCCGGGCGCCCGCGACGAGATCGTCGTGGACGCCGCGACGGCCCGCGCGAACGGCCTGCACGCCGGGTCGCGGGTGCGGGTCGCGTCCGCCGAGCCGGGCGTCTACCGGGTCTCCGGAGTGACGCGGCAGGCGCTGGAGGACCAGGCGGCGATCTTCTTCTCGACCGCCGAGGCGCGCCGGCTGGCCGGGCATCCCGGCATGGTCACGGCGATCGGCGCGACCGGCTCGAAGACCGCGATCACCGGCGCGCTGCGCGGCACCCGCGCCACCGTCCACACCGGGATGGACCGCGGCAAGGCGGAGTTCCTGGGCGCGGAGAAGTCCCGCATCAAGCTGATCAGCATGGGCGGCGCGCTCGGCGGCACGGCCCTGCTCGTCGCGATCCTGGTCGTGTCCGGCACGTTCGCGCTGTCGGTGCAGCAGCGGGAGCGGGAGATCGCGCTGCTGCGCGCCGTCGCCGCCACGCCCCGGCAGGTCCGCCGCATGATCGGGCGCGAGGCGCTGCTCGTCGGCCTCGTCGCCGGGCCGCTCGGGGCCGCCGCCGGGCTGCCGCTGGCGTTCTGGCTGCGCGACCGGTTCCGCGGCCTCGGCGCCCTGCCCCCGAACCTGGACCTGGTCGTCAGCCCGTTCCCGCCGGCCGCGGCGGCGGTCGCGGCCGTGGTCGCCGCCGTCGCGGCGGCCCGGCTGGCCGCCCGCCGCACGGCCCGGATCCGCCCCGTGGAGGCCCTGGGGGACGCGGCGCTGCGCCCGGCCCGGCTCGGCGCCGTCCGCGCTGCGGCGGGGCTGCTGGTCCTCGCGGGCGCCGTCGTGCTGACGGTCGTCCTCGCCGGCCTGCACACCGAGGCCGCGTCGAGCCCGGTCACGATGCTGGCCGCGATCGTCTGGACGGTCGCCGTGGCGCTGCTCGGCCCGGTCATCGCCCGCGCCGCCGTCGCCGTCCTCGGCGTCCCGCTGCGCGCGTTCCCGGTCGGCGGGCGGCTGGCCGCCGCGAACCTCGGCGCCGGCGCGCGGCGGCTCGCGTCCGTGATCACGCCGCTGACGCTGATGATGGGGCTGACGGCCACGATCCTGTTCGTCCAGACGACCATGGGGCACGCCTCCGCGCGCCAGGCGACCGAGGGCACGGTCGCCGCGCACATCGCCGGCCCCAAGGTCCCGCACGGCACGGCGGAGGAGATCCGCCGCGCGCCCGGTGTCACCGCCGTGACGGAGGTCGTGCACAGCACCGTCCGGGTCGGCCTGGAGAACTACGGCATTCAGGGCGTCACGCCCAGCGGGCTCGACAAGACCATGGACCTGGACGTCCGCAAGGGCGACATCAGGAATCTGGACGCGTCGTCCATCGCCGTCAGCACGACCGCGGCGTCCCGCCTGCACGTCGCACCGGGCGACACGCTCCGCCTCACCCTCGGCGACGGCACGCCCATGGCGCCGAAGGTCATCGCCGTCTACGGACGGGGGCTCGGCTTCGGTGACCTGACCGTCGCCCACGACCTCCTCGCCGCCCACGTGGACGACCCGCGCGGGACGCTCCTCATCGCGGGCACCGCGCCGAAGGGCGTGCCGACGACGGACGCCGCGTCGCCGGCCGAGGACAAGGCGTCCACGAACGCCGAGGTCAACTACGTCGCCATGGGCCTGATCATCGCGTTCACCGCCATCGCCGTGGTCAACACGCTGGCGATGTCGACGGCCGACCGGGCCCGCGAGCTCGCCCTGCTGCGGCTGGTCGGCACCACCCGGCGCCAGATCGCGCGGATGCTCGGCTGGGAGACGCTCGCCGTGGTGCTGATCGCCGGCGTCCTCGGCACCGCGATCGCGCTCGCCGTGCTCACCGCGTTCGGGCAGGGCATGACCGGCGGCGCCCCGTACGTCCCGCCGCTCGCCCACCTGGGCGTTCTCGCCTGGGGCGCCCTCCTCGCGGCGGCGGCCACGGCGCTGCCCGCCCGGCTGGCGATGGCGGCCCGTCCCGCCGACGTCATCGGCGCCCGCGAGTAGGACGCGCATAGGATCGGTCCGCATCCGTCCCCGACGAAACGAACCAGGCCCGCACATGACACAGGACGACTCGCCGCGACCCGCTCCGGACGCCGTCCGCGACCTGCGGGCCGGTTTCGGGATCGACGCACGGCGCATCGACCGGATCGGGCATTTGCTCACGGACGGGACGTTCCGCACCGTCGAGGACGTCGTCTCCCTGACCGGCACGTCGCGGCGGACGGTCGAGGCGGTGTTCCGGGCGCTCGAACCGCACCTGGAGCCGTCGGGCGACGGACGCCGGATCGCGCGGCGGCACGTCCCCGAATACGACGGGGTATTCGGGGACGCCGCGACGGCCGGGATCGCCGACCCGTGGACCGAGCGGGCCCGCCGCGACCCGGCGGCCCTCGCCGCGATGGACGCCCTGATCGTCGCGGCCCCGCCGCCCGTCCAGGCCCTCGACCACGTGCCCGCGACCGCCGAGACCGTCCTGAAGCGGGCGCGGTTCATGCTGGACGGCTTCGACCTGCGCGGCGCGCACGTGCTGTGCGTCGGCGACCACGACCTGACCTCGCTCGGCCTGTTCGCCGCCGGCGGCGCCGACGGGCTGCGGGTGAGCGTGGCCGACATCGACGAGCGGCTGCTGGAGTTCCTCGACACCGAGGCCGCCCGGCGCGGCTGGGACGTCCGCTGCCACGCCGCCGACCTGCGGCTCGGCCTGCCCGCCGCGCTGCGGGACTCCTGCCAGCTGGTCTTCACCGACCCGCCGTACACCCCGGACGGCGTCGGGCTGTTCGTCGCCCGCGGCCTCCAGGGGCTCCAGGACCACCGCAACGGCCGCGTCCTGCTCGCCTACGGGTTCGGCGAGCAGCAGCCGGCGCTCGGGCTCGCCGTCCAGAAGGCGCTGAATCCGCTGCATCTGGCCTACGAGGCGATGCTTCCGGGCTTCAACCGCTATGTCGGCGCGCAGGCCATCGGCAGCACGGCCGCCCTGTACGTGCTGCGTCCCACCAAGCGGACCGCCGCTGCCGCCCGCGCCGCCGCCGACGACCCGCGCACCGCGATGTACACGCACGGCGCCCAGTCGGTGGAGGCCGGCGCGGACGCCCTGGACGAGGCGGCGGCCGAACGCGTCCTCGAACTGGCGGGGGGCGACGCCCCGCTGCTGGTCGGCGACGGATGGCCCGCCAAAACCGCAGGCCGCCGCATCCCGCTGCGCGACTTCCTGGCGGCCCCGCTGCCGCGCAACCTCCAGGGTCACGGCACGGTGCTGATCAACCTCTACCCCGGGTTCGGGGGGTCGGCCGCCCGCGCGCTGCTGGCCGCCAACGCGCCCCGCGTCGGCCTCGTCTGCCGCAACGACGAGCCGTTCCTGCGCGACGCCGAGGGGCAGCGCGGGTTCCGGCGGCTCGCCGCCCCCGGATACCGGATCGAACGCCTGCTCCGCGGCACCCCGTCGCCCGGGACGGCGCTGGTCCTGGCCGAGCGGAACGACGAGCCCGCGGACGCCGCCGAACGGGTCCTGGCGTACATCCGCGCGCGGGCGCACGGCAAGATCGGCAACGGCTGGCGGGAGGGCCTCATCGCGCTCCGGAAGGCCGAGGGGCGCACGCTCACCAAGGCCGAGGCGCGCGGGCTGATCGGGACGGCCGCCGACCGTCCCGACCTGCTCGAACGGTCGCTGGTCGACCTCCCGGCGCACCTGCTCGCCGTGCTCGGACGCGACGTCCGGCGCTCCGTCGAGGCCCTGCCGGACTGACCGGCCCGCCCGCGCGGGGGTCACGCGCGGGTGCGGGTCGTGCCGCCGTTGACGTGCAGGATCTGGCCGACGAGGGTCGGCAGCCGGTCGTCGGCGAGGAACGCGACCGCCGCCGCGACCTCCGCCGGCTCGGCGAGCCGGCCGAGCGGCACCCGCGCGCGGGCCTCGCCGCTCTCGTCGGCGGTTTCCGCGGTGCCGAGCACGCTCGGCGCGACCGCGTTGACGGCGATCCCCAGCGGCGCCAGCTCGCGGCCCAGCGACTTGGTGAGCGCGATGATCCCCGCCTTCGACGCCGAGTGCGCCGTCGCGTCCGGACGCCCGATCACCCCCCATTCGGAGGAGACCAGCACCATCCGCCCGCCGCCGCGCTCCACCATCCCGGGCATGACCGCCTGCGCGCACGCGAACGCCCCGCCGAGGTCGGCGTCCACGGTCCGCCACCAGTCGTCCAGGTCCTGCTCGGCGAGCGGCGCGAGCGGAGAGCACGCGGCGTTCGCGACGAGGATCCCGATCTGCTCGCCGGTGCGGCGCTCGACGTGCTCCACCATCTCCCGCACCGCGTCCGGGTCGGACACCTCGGCGGCCGCGGCGACCCCGCCCAGCTCCGCCGCGAGCCCGTCGATCCCGCGCCCGAGACGGTCGTTCAGCGCGACGACGTGCCCCGCGGACGCCAGCCGCCGCGCGACGGCCCCGCCGAGAGCGCCGCCGGCACCGGTGATCAGCGCGACCGCCATCAGATCACCGCCCCGGCGTTGGGCGACAGGACCTCGCCGGCGCAGAACGTCCCGTCCTCCACCAGGTAGGCCGCCGCGAGCGCGATCTCCTCCGGGGACGACAGCCGGCCCGCCGGGAGGGTCTGCAGGAAGGCGGGCCGCCGCCACGGCGAGTCGGGCGGCAGCATCGGCGTGTCGGTGGGCCCCGGCGCCACCGCGTTCACCCGCACCCCGGACGGGGCCAGCTCCGCCGCCAGCGACCGGACGAGGCCGATCACCGCGCCGTTCGCCGCCGCGTAGTGCGCCTCCGCGTCACCGCCCGCCAGGGCCAGGTCAGACGCCACGCCCACCACGGTGCCGTGCCCGCGCTCCGCCATCGCGGGCGTCACCGCGCGGCACACGTTCACGAGCCCGCCGAGATGGACCCGCAGCATCCGCTTCCAGTCGTCCCAGGCGATGTCGGACACCGGGACGAGCGCGTAGTGCCCCGCCGCGCACAGCGCCGCCTCGACCGGCCCCATCTCCCGCTCGATCCGGCGGACCGCCGCGGCCACCTGGCGGGGGTCGGCGACGTCCACCCCGACCCCGTAGTCGGCGTCCGGCGCCGGGCGCAGGTCGAGCGCGGCCGTCGTCCAGCCGCGTCCCGACAGCTCGCGCACCATCGCGCCGCCGATCCCGCCGGCCGCCCCGGTGACGAGCGCGACTCGCTCGCGCATCCGCACTCCCCATCTCCTGGTAACCCAGGCAAACCCGGCATTGGTGCAGGTGGCAAGGGGCATGGCCGTTTCTTGGCCAAATGCTCTGCAGGACGCGGGGCTTGTCGTGACCTTCTCCAAAACGTGGCGCCCGGCCTGCCCGCGGCGCGGAGCCGTGGTGAGAAGGTGGCCGTGTGAGCAGCGATCCCGCGATGCCGCGCCTCACCGTCCGGCGGCTCCTGGAGGTCCCGCACTTCCGGCTGCGGCTGGTCGCCGGGGCCGCCGGCCTGGACCGGACGATCCGCTCGGCGCACTCCACCGAACTGCTCGACCCCGGCCCCTACCTGCGCGGCAACGAGGTCGTGCTGACGGCCGGGGCGTCCCTGCGCGACCCGGACGCCTGCGCCGCGTTCGCCGCCTCGGTCAAGGCCGGCCGCGGCGGCGCGATCGGCTACGGCGTCGGCGACGTCACCGAGACGGTCCCGGACGCGCTCCGGCGGCACTGCGACCGGCTCGGCCTGCCGCTGGTCGAGGTCCCGCCCGAGGTGCCGTTCCGCGGTTTCGCCGACTGGTTCGCCGCCGAGCTCGCCTCCACCCGCGACGAATGGGGCGAGCGCGCGGAGACCGGCCGGCTGCTGCGCGACGTCCAGCGGGGCCTGGTGCCCCCCGAGACCCTGCTCCCGCGGGTCGAGGACGCCGGGCTCGACCCCGGCGCGCTGGTCGCGGTCGCGATGCCGGCCGGCGAGGCGCCCGCCGCCTCCGGCGTCATCGGCGTGGACGACGACGTCGCGTTCATGATCACCGGGGACGCGTACGCCGGGACCGACCTCGCCGGCATCGGCACGTCCGGCCCCCTGGAGCACCTGCCCCGCTCGCTGACCGACGCCCTCGCCGCGCTCGACGCCGCCCGCCGCACCGGCGGCATCGTGCACGCCGCCGACCTCGCCACCTTCCGGGCCCTGCTCCGCCGCCTCGACCCGGGCGAGGTCGCCCCGTTCACCGACCAGATCGCCCGCCCCCTAGCCGACTACGACGAGGCGCACGACGGCAGGCTCACCGAGACGCTGCGCGCCTTCCTCAACGCGGGCGGCGCCGTCGGCCCGGCGGCCCGCGCGCTGTCCCTGAATCCCAGCACCCTGCGCAACCGGCTGTCCCGCATCGAGGCCCTGACCGGCCGCGACCCCCTCGACTTCGAGGACCGCATAGCCCTCGCCATAGCCCTCTGGGCCTGACCCCCGGAACGCGCGCCTGGACGAGCTGCGGCGCGCCACGCCGCGGTGCAGCCGGGGATGGTCCCGCGCCAGCTCGTCGAGGCGCTCGTGGTCGAGGCTCCTCCATGCCGTCCCTGCGGGCGCCGGAGCAGCCTGAGGTGCCAGGGTCCGGTCACCCGGGGAGGACGCGCGGTTCGGGATCGGGGCGGCGCGGCGTGCTGACCGCCGCGTACAGCAGGACCATGCCCGAGATCTGGGCGAGGTGGTAGAGCGAGGTCGGGTCCAGCGCGACGCGTTGGGTGATGGCCGGGTCGATGGCCTTGGCTGCTGCTGCGGCGCCGTCGGCGACGAGCGCCACGATCACCGCGCCGGCCATCGGGTGCCGGCGGCGGGCCGCCAGCGCCCACAGCGCGATGATGCTGATCATCGTGAGGCTCTCGCAGGCCAGCAGCGCGTCGACCCCGGCATGGCCGGTGACCGCCAGGACGACGTAGGCCGCGATCCCGACCGACCGCAGGGCCCAGAACGTCCTCTGATGGCGCGGACCGAGCACCTCGGCGACGGTCGCGGCCAGCAGGTAGGACACCGCGATGACGACCATCGCGCTGATGACGGCCCAGCTCGGCCCGGTCCAGCGCGCCGAGTGCTTCACGACGCCGTGGTGGACGAAGCCGGCCAGCGCCGCGGCTCCCGCCCACCAGAAGGACGTGCGCCAGTACCGGTGCGCGACCTGCGACCGTCCCAGCCTGACGGCGAGGACGACCACGATCAGGCCCAGCGCGAGATCGCTGAGGGCGGGCGCGGGTTCGGCGAGCACACCTGCACGGTACCGACAAGCCCCCGGCCGATCTCTCATCGCGGACCAGAGCGCCGGAGACGCCAGGCGGCGGTCTCCAAGGCGTGTCCCATCGCGATGCCGCCGCGGACGCCTCGTTGACCCCGTCACCGGAGCTGCCGACCGCGACGCGATGGCAGGGACGGCTACGGGGACAGCCGATCCAGCCATTCCGTCAGTAGCTGCTGTTCGCCGGGGCTTAGGGCGTCCTGGTCGGGCAGCGAGGCGCGCAGAGCGCGGGCGGCTCCGGCCGGGCCCTGTTCCTTAACGGCCGGTTCCTGGTCCGTGACGGCGGTGATCATCGCCTCGCGCAGCTCGACCAGGAGGGCGCGGTCGCGCTGTGACTCGGGCAGGGACAGCCAGGTCAGGACGGCGCCGCGTGCGGTGGCGTGGATGATCTGGGCCGCGAGGTCCTCCTTGACGCGCAGTCGGCCGGCGACGGCCAGACCGCGGATGCGGTCCGCGAGGAGTCCCAGGCCCTTCCAGAAGACGGTGGTGGACCGGGCGGGTTCGCCGTACATCAGCGCGTACAGCGCGGGGTTGGCCAGTCCGAAGTCCACCGCCGTGTCCCAGCGGACGCGCAGTTCGTTGACCGGGTCCTGCGGGTCGGCGTCCAGGTGCTTGGCGGCCAGGAACCGGGTGAACCCGTACTCGGCCACGGCGTCGAGCAGCCCGTCCTTGTCGCCGAACAGCCGGTACAGGGCCGGTGGTTGCAATCCGGCGGCCTCGGCGACCGCGCGGGTGGTGACCGCTTCGCGGCCCCCGCGTTCCAGCAGGTCGAGCGCGACTTCGATGATCCGGCGGCGAGTCTGCTCGCGCACCGCGGCGCTGGACACGGGGTTCGGGTCACCGGGCATGTACCAACGATAACGCGCTTAGAGTATCGACCGAAGTATCAAGGTTAACGTCTTATCGATAACAGGGATACTATCGATGGTATCGTGCTCTCGTTTCCATCGAAAACAGTGCAAGGAGTATCGCCATGTCCGACCGCCTGCGGATCACCGGAGTGGAAGAGACCGTCGTCGTGCCCGCCGTCTACGAGGCGTACCAGCGGGCCGGGTCGCCCGAGATCCCCGCACGCGGCTTCGGGGACGGCCCGATCGCCGGGAACCTGCGCGAGACCGGTGAGCGGCGGATCGCCCACATGGACGACCAGGGCATCGACGTCGCCGTCCTGTCCCTGTCGTCGCCGGGCGTCCAGGACCTGCCAGAGGCCGACGCGATCACGGTGGCCCGCGAGGCCAACGACCAGCTCGCGGAGATCGTCGCCTCGCGTCCCGACCGTTTCCAGGCGTTCGCCGCCATCCCCACCCAGTCGCCGGCGGCCGCCGCGGCCGAGTTGGAACGTGCGGTGGGCGAGCTGGGCTTCCCCGGCGCCATGCTGTACGGCCGCACCGGGGACAAGCTGGCCGACCATCCCGACAACGACGAGCTGTACGCCACCGCAGAGCGGCTGAGGGTGCCGTTGCACTTCCACCCGCAGATGCCGGTCCAGGCGGTGGTCGACGCCTACTACTCCGACATCGGCCGGATCGGCACGCCGCTGGCCGGGGCGGCGATCGGCTGGTACTACGACCTGGGCGTCCAGTACCTGCGAATGATCTTCTCCGGTGTCTTCGACCGGTTCCCCGACCTGCAGGTGATCGCCGGCCACTGGGGCGAGGTCGTGATGTTCTACCTCGACCACACCGGATTCTTCGCTGAGGCCGGCGGCCTTCAGCGGCCGCTCGCGGACTACTTCAAGCAGAATTTCTGGGTGGCCGGCAGCGGTACCAACAGCCCTCGCTACCTGCGCTGGACCGCCGAGGTCATGGGCACCGACCGGATGCTGTACTCCACCGACTACCCCTTCACCTACGGCTTCCGCCCCGGCGGCTTCCCCTACGTCGACACCAGCAACGGCGCCGCGCGTTCCTTCCTGGAGAACGCGCCCTTCACCGACGACCAGAAGGCCGACATCGCCCACCGCAACTGGGAACGCCTCACCGCCCGCGCAGCCGAACTCCCGGCAACCTGAAGCCCGCCAGGTGGCCTAGACGCGACCGCGCCTCTCACCCGGTACCTGGCTTGCGCATCCGAAGCCGAAGTACAGAGAGAAGCCCCTCTTCGGCACGGACCGGTTCGTTAGAACCAAGTGCCGCAGTGCCTCCGCTGCGTGTGGAGTCGAGGTGTTCCTGCCTGATCAGGGCGTTTGGGTGCGGAATTCGCCGTGCAGACAGGTGATCTGATCCTTTTAGAGATGATGCCTGCTCGCCAGATAGGGCGCCGGTTCGGAAATCCCGCGCACGGCGAGGTAGCCGTCCCGGTCGAGGTCAAGGCGGGCGGCCAGGCCGATGTCGATGGCCCAGGGGTTCCCGGCCGTGATGTGCCCGATGACGGCCTTCTGCCGGGTGTGCGCGAGGGCCTCCCACAGGAGCCGCTCGGCGGTCTCGACCTGCGCGGCGGCCAGCAGGATCGGATTCCCCTCGTCCTTGTCGAGATAGACATAGCCGGGCCGCTCGCCCGGCGAGGACGAGACGATCAGCCGTCGGCGCTCCAGCATGTGCGGATGGTCGGCGCCGTGGGGGCCGCCGCGCAGGGTCACGTCCAGCGCGTCCATCCATTCGAAGTCGTCCGGGCGTCCTTCGCGGAGGCCGTCGATCGCGGGCAGGGCGCTGCGGTCGACGCGTCCGGTCATGCTCATCAGCGGGTGCAGGGCGAAGCCCGCGAGGCGGTAGCGGCGGGTAGCGGCCGGGTGCGGGGACGAGGAGATCAGGCCGGGACGGTCGCCCGCGTGCGCCAGGGCGGCGTCGAAAAGCCTGCGGCCGACGCCCTGGCCTTGGAGGCCCGGCAGGACGCCGAAGACGGCCAGGTACCAGACGCCGCCCCGGTTCTGCGCGACCGCGAGGCCGACGATCTCACCGCCGTCCGCCTCGGCGACCCAGCAGCCGCCGGGGTCGGTCGCGACGTGGTGGCCGATCCCCTCGATCCAGCGGCGGCCGGACGCCTCGTCCGGCGGCTCGGGCTCCGGCTCGTCCCAGCGCCGGGCCATCCGGTCGGCCTCCAGGAAGGCGGCGGCGGAGGCCCGCTGGGCGGCGGGCAGATCGTCCGGTGTCATGAGTCTGATCCGCACGGAGTCCATGGGACACATGGTCTTGCAGGGACGGGGCGGACGTCACGCGCATTTCGACGGCGTCCGAACCCATGTTCCCCAGGGCCGAAGTCGCTCCTATGGGCTCTGATCAGGGTGTTTGCGATGTGGGCATTGTCTTCGTCGTGGCCCCTGAGATTCGGTGGGCGCGTAATTCTTCGTGGAGGCGGGCGATCTGCGTGCGCAGATCGCGGTTCTCTTCGACGAGTTCGGTGAAGCGGCCGTGGGCCAACTCGAGGCGTCGTCGCCAAGATTTTTCGCTCGCTCCGCGTCGGCGAGCGTTCGGTTCGCCACTCGACTGTGCTTGGCGGACTGGTCGGAAGGGCGTCGCACGAGCAGCGGCCACACCAGTCCGCCTGATTTTCCCCTCGTCGACTCCTGCCGCTCCGTCCGTTCCAGGAAGCTCAGGGGCGCACGCGAATGACGGTCTTGCCCTTGCGCCGCTCGGTCGGGTTGAGCACGGGGACGGCGTCGTCGAGGGTCGCCACGGTTCCGATGTGCGTGCGAAGGCGCCCGTCCCGCACCCGGTCGACGATCTCCACCAGCTGACTGGGAACGGACTCGACGACGAAGTCGACCGCGAGACCGTCGACAGGGCGGGTCTCAGCAGGCCCGACCACCGACACCAGCGTCCCGCCAGGCCGGATGATGCCCGCCGAGCGCCTCTGGACGTCACCGCCGATGACATCGAAGACCAGGTCGACCCCTCCGATGTCTTCGAGATCCCCGTCGTCGAGCGCGAGGAACTCGTTCGCGCCGAAGTCGAGCGCCGCCTGGCGGTCCGCCGCCCGCCCGGTACCGATGACGTAGGCGCCGAACTCCCGGGCGAGCTGCGTCACCACAGATCCGACCGCGCCGGCGGCGCCGTGTGCGAGGACGCTCTGCCCCGCCCGAAGACGACCATGCTGGAACAGGCCCTGCCATGCGGTCAGGCCGGAGATCGGCAGGCTCGCACCCATCGTGAAGTCGACGGCCCCGGGCAGCGGCGCGAGGTTGCGCGCCTCCACGGCCGCGTACTCGGCCAGGGTTCCGTCGCGGTGCCAGTCCGTGATCCCGAACACCCGCTGGCCCACCGAGAGTCCCGTCGTGCCGTAGCCGAGGGAGGCGACCACTCCGGCGAACTCGTGGCCGATGATCGCCGGGGCTCGGTCGTGACCGGAGCGATCGACCCACGTCGAGGGCCACTCCCACTCTGCCGGGACGAAGCCCGACGCATGGACTTCAACGACGACGTCGTTGATCGCCGGCGTCGGCTCGGGCCGCTCCGCCAGCTTGATCCCGGCCGCTTCCGCGGCCTGATCGGTCGCGACGATCGCTTTCATTTCTGCCTCCGTATACCTCGTGCTCGCTGGCCCTATGCGCAGGTCCGTGACTGTGTGTTCCCCACTGCGGTGGAACTCGACGCGTTTCAGTGGCCCGTCCGTCCGTGGTGGCGGATCATCTGTGGGCGTTCGACGAGCTTTCCGTTAACGAAGGTTGCTCCTGCGGGGACGAGGACGACGAGGCGGGGGATTGACCGCCCGCCAGAGGAGCGGGGCGGCGCACCGCAACAGCAGGCTCAGCGGCCGTCGTTCATCTCCCGCGAGATGGCACGCGCGGCGGCGCGGACGGCCGGAACATAGACCGCCACGTCGAAATCAACGCTCGGTGCCACCACGGACACGGCGGCGACGACGACGCCGTCCGCGTCGCGGACCGGCGCCGCCGCCGTGGTGTGCGGCAGGGGCTCGGCCTGGCTTCCGATGGCATAGCCGCCCCGCCTGACCTCGGCGAGGACACGGCGCAGATCCTCGGCGGTGCGCATCCCGTCGCAGCCATGGCCCGGCTCGAAGCGTCCGAGGACCTGCTCCTGCACATCGGCGGGGGCGTGGGCCAGCAGGACCAGGCCGACACCGGTCCGGGCCAGGGGCATGCGGCCTCCGACCCGGTAAAGCGCGGGACTCGCGTTGTGCGCGGACAGCCGCTCCACGAGCATGGCCTCGGCGCCGTCCCGCACCGCCAGCACGATGTGCTGGCCCGTGACGTGGAAGAGGTCCTCCAGGTAGGGCATCGCCACGGCCCTCAGCCCGTGCCCGCGCGGGGCGAGCGAGGCGATCTCCAGCAGCCGCAATCCGATGACGTAGCGGCCGTCGTCGAGGCGCTCCAGCGCCCCCGCCTCGGTCAGTTTGCGGGCCAGGCGCAGCGCGGTGCTGCGGGGCAGACCGGTCCGCTGGGCGAGGCGCGTCAGGGGCAGGACGCGGTGGTCGGCGTCGAAGGCGCCCAGCACGGCGAAGGCTCGGTCGATCACCGCCTCGCCCACTTTGGGGGACGCCGCGGGCGTCCGGGCCCCGGAACTCGCCTGGGGCGGATCTGAAGTCGGCACCACATCTCCGTTTTACTCAGTGGCATGCCTGGTGCCATTGGATGGCCTGTCTGCCTAGCGTAAACGTGACGCCAGAGCACACGCACCTGGGAGGAAACGGATGAGAACGCAAGGCCTGATCGACTTCCACGCCCACTTCACCACCCCGCACTACATCGAGGCCGCCAAAGCAGGCGGTCACGTGCAACCCGACGGCATGCCCGAGGCCTACTGGCCGCGATGGACCGCCGAAGAGCATCTGGCGCTCATGGACGAGGCCGGGATCGCCAAAGCGATGCTGTCGCTGTCCTCGCCGGGCACCCACTTCGGTGACGATCGGGCCGCCCGTTCCCTGGCCCGCGAGGTCAACGAGTTCTGCGCCCAGGAGGTGCGAGAGCATCCGGACAGGTTCGGGCAGTTCGCCACCCTGCCGCTGCCCGATGTGGACGGCGCACTGGCGGAGATCGCCTACTGCTTCGACGAACTCGGTGCCGACGGCGTGGCGCTGTTGTCCAACCACGCAGGAATCCGGCTCGCCGACGAGCGGTTCACGCCGCTGCTCGCCGAACTCGACCGCCGCGCGGCGATCGTCCTGCTGCACCCGACCACCTGCCCGGGCCACGAGGAACTGTCGTCAGGACGGCCGCACCCGATGATCGAGTTCCTCTTCGAGACAGCCCGTACGGTCATCGACCTCATCCTCAGCGGCGCGGCAGCGAAGTTCCCCCGCATCCGCCTGATCGTGCCCCACCTCGGCGGAGTGCTGCCGCTGCTCACCGAGCGCGTCGAAGCGTTCCGCACGATCGGCGGCGAAGCGGCCGACCGCGTCACGGTCGCCGACATCCTCGGCCGTTTCTACTACGACCTCGCCGGCATGCCGTCGAAGCAGCAGATCGCCGCGCTCACCAGCATCGCCAGGCCAGAGCGGTTGCTCTACGGCAGCGACTACGCCTGGACGCAACACGAACTCGCCCTGCGCCTGCTGGCGTCACTCGACTCGGTTCTCGCCGACGGACACCCGGACTGGCGATCCCTCACCACACGCAACGCCGACCTCCTCCTGGGCCAAAAGCCCGAACGCTGATCACCCAACGGTCATAGGAGTCGGCGACCGATCCACCCGAGACGATCACGCCAAAAACAACACCGGCCGAGCGGCGTGATAACTCCTGCCTCGAACCGCTCCCAAGTTCATCCGAAAGAGTCTGTGGGTTCCTGAAAAGGACCTTCTGTCCGGGGTCAGCGAGTTCTTCGCTGTGAACATCTCCGGCCCGAATCGCAGAGCACGTCTCGGTACCAGCCTGCTGACAGCACAGAATAACGAGGCGCGGGAGCGCCAGGAAAAGATCGATTCATTCCGCCGTGCGATCGACGACATCGAGGCCCGGAGAAGTCGTTTGGTCAAGAACCCGGAGCACCTTGGCGACGGCGACATAGACCTCATGCACGACATTCGGAGCGCGCGCGGCGGCGCTCCGACGCCTCTTTGAGGTATTCCGATTGGAAATCCAAGACGACGAGCGAACCGATATCGCCGACTGCCAGGTCACGCTGATCGGCGCCACGATGGGGCAGCACATGCGGGCGGCACCGGACGCGCTAGAGAAAACAAATACGGGCGACGGTGAAACCGTCTCCCGTTCCCTTCTGTCTGGTGCCCCTGCAGGATTCGAACCTGCGCACACGGCTCCGGAGATCACCGGCCACAGGGCCTCTGACCTGCGCACGGACGCTCCGTCCCGTCCCTCCTAGGCTCGCCCGTTCCGCACATGTTCCGCAACGAGCACCGGTAGATTGGGGCCATGACCGCCCAGCCCGAGGAACCGTCCGCGCCGCACGATCCCGGCGAGGATCCGGCCGCGATCTACGACGCGCTCCCACGGTCACATCGGGAGCAGTTCCGGGCCGAGTACGACCAGGCGCTGGACGCTGCGCACGACCTGGCGCGGTTCAAGCAGGTTCGTACTCTGCTCCAGCAGTGGCGCCTACGAGCCATCGCCTACGCCCGTCCCGGCTACGAGGAGGCCGTCCAGGACGCCCTGCAGGGCCGTGAGGACGCCTTCGTGCGGTACACGCCGCCGGGTTGGGAAGGCCGGGTGTGACCCACCGCTTCGACGGCTTCCACGGGCGCGCGCTGTACGAGCTGAACATCGGGACACGTTGGCTGCGCTACTTGATCGGGACGGGGAAGCTCACAGGGCATGTCGAGATGCCCTGCTCAGTGGAGCTGACCTACGGACGGACACGAATCCACTACCCCTCCCAGATATCGTCGGGCTCTACTCGGTGCGCGAAGAGATCGTTCGGGAGAACGGCATACCGACATTGGGCTATGCCGAGGCGTTGCACAGCCTTCGGGCCTGCGACTTGGAGGAGGCGCTTGTGTGGATTGTGACTCAGCACCGTGACCCGGCGTACCACTTCCAGCTCTTTATGAGTCCGGACGAGCCACGTGTGGTCGCCTGTTTCGGGGTGAGTCAGGAACCGAAGTTCAGGCGAACGGAGCCTCTGGAGGGATAGGGCGGCGTGCCCCCGCTGCGGGCGGGGCGGGCCGGCGGACGCGTCGCGATGCGCGGCCCGGCGCGGCCGCCCGGTGACCGGCGCCCACGCCGCACGCTCGGGGCGGCCCGGCGCGGGGCCGCGCAGTGGCCTGAGCGCCGCCGTCCCTTGACGGCGAGGACTGGCACTGGTTTGCACGGATGGATGCGGCTCTTGGCCGCTAACGTAGAGCCCCGGTTCCACGCCGGGACTCTTTCAGTAGGAGTGACCTGCGCAGATGGCCTCACTCCCGTTCCGCGTATGTTCCGTGAACGGCGACGAATGGCGGCTTCCGCTGGCATACGGCTGCACATACACGAAACCCCGGAGACCGGCATCGTGCCTGGTCAACCGGGGTTTTGGCTGATCGTTTCTGGGTGCCCCCTGCAGGATTCGAACCTGCGCACACGGCTCCGGAGGCCGTTGCTCTATCCCCTGAGCTAAGGGGGCCCTTGCGTCGCGGTGCGGCGCGTGTTGGAAGGTTACCAGGGTTGGCGGGGTGACGCGTACGTGGACGTTCGCCGTGCGTTCGGGGGAGGAGTCGACTAACTTCGAGGCCGTGACCGAGCCACTGGGACGGGTGCTGGTCGTCGACGACGACGAGGTGATCCGGCAGCTCATCGCGGTGAACCTGCAACTCGAGGGGTTCGAGGTGTCGACCGCGGTGGACGGTCAGGACTGCCTGGAGAAGGTGGCCGGGGCGCGGCCGGACGTGATCACGCTGGACGTGATGATGCCGCGGCTGGACGGCTGGGTGACCGCGATCAAGCTGCGGGAGGACCCGGGGACGGCGCACATCCGGGTGGTGATGATCACCGCGCGGGCGCAGGAGCACGACATCAGGCGGGGCCACGAGATCGGCGTGGACGCCTACGTGACGAAGCCGTTCGACCCGAACCAGCTGATCCAGACGGTGCGGAAACTCGCTGCGGTGTCCAGATAGTGGTCGGATAGTCTCACCAGGGTGACTCCGGCCGAGGTGAGCGATGCCCTTCTGGCGGCGGTGACCGAGGCCGTCGCGGAGGGCGAGCTGGACGTCGCCGTGCCCGACGGGGTGGTCGTTCTCGCGCGCGGCGCGGGGGTGTTCGAGAGTCCGGTGGCGCTGGTGCTCGGGGTCGGGCCCGAGGTGATCGCGAAGCGGGTCGGGGGGACGGTGACCGGGGGCGGGTTCGTGCGGGTCGAGGTGCCGGCGGCGGACGTGGTGCAGGCCGTTCTGCGGGAACCCGGTTACGGGGCGGCGAGTGTTCCGCGGTTCGGGTGGGACGACCGGCCCAGGACGTTCGAGAACCCCGGGTTCGCGGTGCGGTACGCGTATGCGCGGGCGTGCTGGGTGGGGCGGTGGGCTCGGGATCTCGGGGTGCCGGAAGGGCGGCTCGAGCGGCCCGGACGCGAGGAGACGCGGCTGGTGGGGGTGCTCGCGGAGGTGCCCGGGCGGGCGGCGCAGGCGGAGCGGGAAGGCGATGCCCGGCCGCTGGCGTTCTGCTTGGAGAGGGTGGCCGGGGCGTACCACGACGTCCATGAGCGGTGCCCGGCCGTGCCGGTGGGGTGCGAGAAACCCGGGGCGGTGCACGCGGGACGCGTCGGGCTGGCGCGGGCCGTGCGCATCGCCCTCGGCAACGGCCTGAAGATGATCGGTGAGACCCCAAGAGAGCGGATATGAGTCGAGTTCACCCTGCCGGGCCCCGGCACGCTGACGTCCTGCCCGAAGACCACCCGGCGGGCCCGGCGGACGATCTGAACGCCCTGGACGCGCACGTCTGGCCGCGTGGCGCGACCCGCGAGGGCGGCGTGCTGACGATCGGCGGCATCGACGTGCGGGACCTGGCGAAGGAGTACGGGACGCCCCTGTACGTCTACGACGAGGAGGACGTGCGGTCCCGCGCGAGGGAGTACGTGGCGGCGTTCCACGACGGTGACGTGCATTACGCGAGCAAGGCGTTCCTGTGCACGGCGGTGGCGCGGTGGCTGAAGGAGGAGGGCCTCGGGCTGGACGTGTGCAGCGGCGGCGAGCTGGCCGTGGCGCTGGCGGCGGGCTTCCCGACGGAGCGGATCACGCTGCACGGGAGCAACAAGGCGTCCTGGGAGCTGGAGAAGGCCCTGGAGGTCGGGGTCGGGCGGATCGTGGTCGACTCGTTCGAGGAGATCGCGCGGCTGGGGTACCTGGCGCAGGAGAAGGGCGTCCGGCCGAAGGTGATGGTGCGGGTCACGACGGGCGTCGAGGCGCACACCCATGAGTTCATCGCGACGGCGCACGACGACCAGAAGTTCGGGTTCTCCCGGAGTTCCGGGGCGGCGCTGGAGGCGGTGCGGCGGGTACTGGCGCTGAAGCAGCTGGAGCTGGTGGGGCTGCACAGCCACATCGGGTCGCAGATCTTCGACGTGGACGGGTTCGAGGTCGCGGCGCACCGGCTGGCGGAGCTGCTGGTGGCGATCCGCGACGAGCACGGGATCGAGCTGCCGGAGCTCGACCTCGGCGGGGGGTACGGGATCGCGTACCTGCCGGGGGAGGAGCCGCACGACCCGAAGTCGATCGCGGACGGCCTGCGGGAGATCGTGGCGCACGAGTGCCGCGCGTACGGGCTGGCGATGCCGCGGCTGACGGTGGAGCCGGGCCGGGCGATCATCGGCCCGGGCGGCGTGACGCTGTACGAGGTCGGCACGGTGAAGGACGTGGAGGGCCTGCGGACGTACGTGTCGGTGGACGGCGGGATGAGCGACAACCTGCGCACCGCCCTGTACGGCGCGGAGTACACCGGGGCGCTCGCCAGCCGGTCGTCGGACGCGCGGCCCATGCTCAGTAGGCTTGTCGGCAAGCACTGCGAAAGCGGCGACATCGTCGTGCGGGACCTGTGGTTCCCCGAAGATATTGCGGCGGGGGACCTGGTGGCGGTCGCCGCGACCGGTGCGTACTGTCGTTCGATGGCCAGTAACTACAACCACGTCCCGAAGCCCGCCGTGGTGGCGGTGCGGGACGGCAGGTCGCGCGTGATCGTCCGCCGGGAGACCGCCGAGGACCTGCTGCGGCTGGATGCGGAGGTCGGAGCGTGAAACCCGAACGTGGCCCGCTGCGGGTCGCGCTGCTGGGATGCGGCACCGTCGGCAGCGAGGTCGTCCGGCTGCTGAACGAGCAGGCCCACGATCTCGCCGCGCGGGTGGGGACGCCGCTGGAACTGGCCGGGGTCGCCGTGCGGCGGCCCGAGCGGGTGCGCGCGGGCGTCGACCCGGAGCTGGTCACCACGGACGCGCAGGCGCTGGTCACGCGGGACGACGTGGACATCGTCGTCGAGGTCATCGGCGGCATCGAGCCGGCCCGGACGCTGATCCTGGAGGCGATGAAGACCGGCAAGTCGGTCGTCACCGCGAACAAGGCGCTGCTGGCCGAGGACGGGGCGACGCTGTTCGCGGCGGCCCGGGAGTACGGCGCGGACCTGTACTACGAGGCGTCGGTGGCGGGGGCGATCCCGCTGCTGCGGCCGCTGCGGGAGTCGCTGGTCGGCGACCACGTGCACCGGGTGCTGGGCATCGTCAACGGCACGACGAACTACATCCTCGACCAGATGGACTCCGCCGGCGCGGGGTTCAACGAGGCGCTGGAGGAGGCGCAGTCGCTCGGGTACGCGGAGGCGGACCCGACGGCGGACGTCGAGGGGTTCGACGCCGCGGCGAAGGCGGCGATCCTGGCGCAGCTGGCGTTCCACACGCCGGTGACGGCGGCGGACGTGCACCGGGAGGGCATCACCGAGGTGTCCGCGGCGGACGTCGCGGGCGCCAAGGGCATGGACTGCGTGGTCAAGCTCCTGGCGATCTGCGAGCGCGTCCCGTCGGACGACGGCCGGAACGGGCGCGGGGTGTCGGTGCGGGTGTACCCGGCGATGATCCCGCGGACGCATCCGCTGGCCAGCGTCCGCGAGGCCTACAACGCGGTGTTCGTGGAGGCCGAGTCGGCGGGGTCGCTGATGTTCTACGGCGCGGGCGCGGGCGGCGCCCCGACGGCGTCGGCGGTGCTCGGCGACCTGGTCGCCGTGGCGCGCAACGTGGTCGGGGGCACGCCCGGCCCGGTCGAGGTGACGTACGCGAAGCTCCCGGTGCTGCCCATGGGCGAGACCGTGACCCGCTACTACATCCATCTGGACGTGACGGACGAGGCGGGCGTGCTCGCCACCGTCGCGGAGGAGTTCGCCCGCCACGAGGTGTCGATCCAGGCCGTCCGGCAGGTGGGGCTGGGCGAGGAGGCGCAGCTCGTGGTGGTGACGCACCGGGCCCCGGACGCGGCGCTTTCGGCGGTGGTGCGGGGGCTGCGGGGGCTGGACAGCGTCCGCGAGGTCGCCAGCGTCATGCGCGTCGAGGGCGAAGAGTGAGATCCCGGTAGAATCCGGGTCCACATCCGCAGGTCAGCCAAGGAGACACCGACGTGAACGGGAACGCCCGCGTGTGGCGCGGCCTCATCGAGGAATACCGCGACCGGCTTCCGGTGACGGACGCGACGCCCGTGGTGACGCTGCTGGAGGGCGGCACGCCGCTGGTGCCGGCCGTCCGGATCTCCCAGCTGACCGGCTGCGAGGTGCACCTGAAGGTCGAGGGCCTCAACCCGACCGGTTCGTTCAAGGACCGCGGGATGACGATGGCGATCAGCAAGGCGGCCGAGGACGGCGCCAAGGCGGTCATCTGCGCCTCGACCGGCAACACCTCCGCGTCGGCCGCCGCGTACGCGGTGCGGGCCGGGATGACGTGCGCGGTGCTCGTCCCCAACGGCAAGATCGCGATGGGGAAGCTGGCGCAGGCGCTGGTGCACGGCGCGCGGCTGCTCCAGGTCGACGGCAACTTCGACGACTGCCTGGAGCTGGCCCGCAAGCTGTCGGTCGACTATCCGGTGGCGCTGGTCAACTCCGTCAACAAGTACCGGCTGCAGGGCCAGAAGACCGCCGCGTTCGAGATCGTCGACACGCTCGGCGACGCGCCGGACGTGCACTGCCTGCCCGTCGGCAACGCCGGCAACATCTCGGCGTACTGGATGGGCTACAAGGAGTACGCCGCCGACAAGGTGGCCGCGCGGACGCCCCGGATGCTGGGCTTCCAGGCCAGCGGCGCGGCGCCGTTCGTCAAGGGCGAGCCGGTGCTGAAGCCGCAGACGATCGCCACCGCGATCCGGATCGGGAACCCCGCGTCCTGGGACCTCGCGATCGCCGCGCGCGACGAGTCCGGCGGCGCGATCGACTCGGTCACCGACCGGCAGATCCTGGCCGCCTACCGGCTGCTGGCCAGGGAAGAGGGCGTGTTCGTGGAGCCGGCGTCCGCGGCGAGCGTGGCGGGGCTGCTGCAGGCCGCCGAGCGGGGCGTGGTGAAGCCCGGGACGCGGGTCGTCTGCACGGTGACCGGCAACGGCCTGAAGGACCCCGACTGGGCGATCTCCGGCGCGCCGGCCCCGACGGTCGTCCGCGTCGACGCCCACGAGGCGGCCGCCGCGCTCGGCCTCGCCTGATGAACCCGCCGGAGAGGTCCGTCGTGGTGCGGACGCCGGCGACGAGCGCCAACCTCGGGCCGGGCTTCGACTCGCTCGGCCTCGCGCTGTCGCTGCACGACGACGTCGAGGTGGCGCTGACCGGCGACGGGGTGTCCATCGAGGTGGACGGGGAGGGCGCCGAGGTCGCCGACCGCGGCGAGCGGCACCTGATCGTGAAGGTGCTGCGGCGGACGTTCGACGTGCTCGACGATCTCGCCGCGGCCGGACCCGGCCAGCCGGCCGGGCAGCCGAAGGGCATCCGGCTGCGGTGCCGCAACCGCATCCCGCACAGCCGCGGGCTCGGCTCGTCGTCGGCCGCGATCGTCGCGGGGATCGTCGCCGCGCGGGCGCTGCACCCGCACGGCGACCTGATGGACGACGACGCCGCGCTGCGCCTCGCGACCGACATCGAGGGGCATCCCGACAACGTCGCGCCGTGCCTGGCGGGCGGCCTGACCATCGCCTGGACGGCCCCGGGCGGGGCCCGCCTCGTCCGGCTGGATCCGCAGGTCAGGCAGGTCGTGGCGTTCGTCCCCGAGCAGCGCCTGGCGACCGAGCGGGCGCGCGGGCTGCTGCCGGACGGCGTCCCGCACGCCGACGCGGCGGCCAACGCGGGACGCGCCGCGCTGCTCGTCGCCGCGCTCTCGGGCGGCCTCGGCGCCGACGTCCTGCTGGACGCCACGCAGGACCGGCTCCACCAGAATTACCGCGCGCCCGCGATGCCGGAGTCGGCGGAACTCCTCGAACGGCTCCGTTCGGCCGGAGTACCGGCGGTGATTTCCGGGGCGGGACCCACTGTCCTGGCCTTCACAACCGCATCACGAGTTGATTCGATGGCTCTGCGAGTGGGTAATGGGTGGCACGAACACCCGTTGGACGTCGCGACCCGCGGTGCACGCGTCCTGCCCGGTGAACCCGACCACCGGACGTGACGCGGTGCCGGTGGGGGACCGCTGCCGGGATCGCCGCGACGCTCCGGCCGGTGTGGGTCCGCACAAGATCCACCTAGGTAAAATGCGAAGACATCGACCTCTGGGGAATAGCAGTGTGCCCTGGTGATGTTAGGCTGATTGCCGCACCAGATGCCCCGTTCGGGGCAGCGTGCTCGTCAGCCGCGCGTCGCCTGTCCGGCCCTCCGGCCGTGTCGGTCCCGCGTACCAGGCTCCCCGACACCGTGACATTCCGTTGTCAGGCATTCCAGCGAAACTTCGGACGTGGCGGTGACGGGGACACGTGCGAGCGAACCGTCCCGTCCATCATCTGGCTGTGCCCAGAAAATCGCCGATCCCGGCCCCATCGTGATCAGCGGAGCCCGACTCGGCGCCCCCGCCGGGCCGTATTACCGGGTTGACCGGCCGAACTGCCGGCCGACGCCCGCTCCCTGGGAAGGACCCTTAGTGAGCGAATCCAGCGAACTCCTTACGGACGCATCCAGCACGGCACCCGCGGCCGACGCCGCCCAGAACGGCGCGGAGTCCGCCGCCCCCCGGCGCCGCCGCGGCACCGGCCTCTCGGCCATGGTGCTGCCCGAGCTCAAGGCGCTCGCGTCCAGCCTCGGCATCACCGGCGTGACCGGGATGCGCAAGAGCCAGCTCATCGCCGCCATCCAGGACAAGCAGGGCGGCCAGGGGCAGGGCTCGGCGGGCGAGCAGGGAGCCGCTGCCGGGGCCGTCGCCGGGGCCGGCGAGGGCGACCAGGGCAAGGCCGGGCAGCCGGCCAAGGCCGAGCGTCCGCGCCGCACCCGCGCCGCGGCCAAGCGTGAGACCTCCGAGCAGGTCGCCATCCCCGACACCGCGCCCGCGGCCGTCGCCGAGCCGGCCGCGGCCGAGGCGCAGCCGGGCGCGCAGGACGGCAGGCAGCAGTCCGACAAGCAGGACGGCAAGACCGCCGAGCGCCCCGAGAGGGCCGAGCGGCAGGGCGGCCGCCAGGGCGGGCGCGCGGCCGACAAGCAGGACCGGGGGGCGTCCGAGGGCCGGGGCGAGCGCGGCGACCGGCAGAACCGGGAGCCGGCCGCGGCCCAGGGCGGCGGCTCCGAGGACGGCGAGGCGCAGGGCGGCCGCGAGTCCGGCCGGGACGGCCGCGAAGGACGCGAGAGCGGGCGCCAGCGCCAGCGCGGCGGCCGTGAGCGCGGCGAGGGCCGCGACCGCGGCGAGGGCCGCGACCGGGGCGACCGCGGTGAGCGGGGCGACCGCGGTGAGCGGGGCGACCGCGGCGACCGGAGCGACCGGAGCGACCGGAGCGACCGCGACGGCGGTGGCCGCCAGCGCGGCCAGAGCCAGGGCGGCGGCGGTGGCCAGCACGACGACGACGAGGGCGGCCGGAGCCGCCGCGGGCGCCGGTTCCGCGAGCGCAACCGGGGACGCGGCGGGGCGCGCGAGCGCTACGAGGAGCCGGTGATCACCGAGGACGACGTCCTGATCCCGGTCGCGGGCATCCTCGACATCCTCGACAACTACGCGTTCGTCCGCACCACCGGCTACCTGCCCGGCCCGAACGACGTGTACGTCTCGCTGGCGCAGGTCCGCAAGAACGGCCTCCGCAAGGGCGACGTCATCACCGGCGCCGTCCGGCAGGCCCGCGAGGGCGAGCGGCGCGAGAAGTTCAACGCGCTCGTGCGGCTCGACACCGTCAACGGGATGGAGCCGGAGCAGGCCAAGGGCCGCGTCGACTTCTCCAAGCTGACCCCGCTGTACCCGCAGGAGCGGCTGCGGCTGGAGTCCGACGCGAACATCCTGACCACGCGGATCATCGACCTGGTGTCGCCGATCGGCAAGGGCCAGCGCGGGCTGATCGTGTCGCCGCCGAAGGCCGGCAAGACGATGGTGCTCCAGGCGATCGCCAACGCGATCACCAAGAACAACCCGGAGTGCCACCTGATGGTCGTCCTGGTGGACGAGCGTCCGGAAGAGGTCACCGACATGCAGCGGACGGTGAAGGGCGAGGTCATCCACTCGACCTTCGACCGTCCCGCCGAGGACCACACCACGGTCGCCGAGCTGGCGATCGAGCGCGCGAAGCGGCTGGTGGAGCTGGGCCACGACGTCGTCGTGCTGCTCGACTCGATCACCCGCCTCGGCCGGGCCTACAACCTGGCGGCGCCGGCGTCCGGCCGCATCCTGTCCGGCGGTGTCGACTCGACCGCGCTGTACCCGCCCAAGCGGTTCTTCGGCGCGGCCCGCAACATCGAGAACGGCGGCTCGCTGACGATCCTCGCCACCGCGCTGGTCGAGACCGGCTCCCGGATGGACGAGGTCATCTTCGAGGAGTTCAAGGGCACCGGCAACATGGAGCTGAAGCTCAACCGGTCGCTCGCGGACAAGCGGATCTTCCCGGCGGTGGACGTCGACCAGTCGTCCACCCGCAAGGAGGAGATCCTCATGGCGCCGGAGGAGCTGCGGGTCGTCTGGCAGCTGCGCCGGGTGCTGCACGCGCTCGACACCCAGCAGGCGCTGGAGCTCCTCATCGAGAAGATGAAGGAGACCGGCTCCAACGCCGAGTTCCTGCTCCAGGTGCAGAAGACCACGGTCTCCGACGACCGCTAGTCCCTGTGCGTGAACGCCCCCGTCCGGGTTCCGGGCGGGGGCGTTCCGCGTTCCCGCTCCCGCGGCGGGTGCGGGCGCCGATGGTGGGGTTAGCCCCACCTCCGTTCGGGCGGGGGCCCGCATGGTGGCGGGGCGTCCCGGAAGGCAGGCTTGCACCGTAGGTTGGAACGGGGCGTGGAGGGACGACGTGGGCGAGCTGAGCAGGGACTACGGGGGCGCCGAGGGCCCGCCGGCGAGCGGCGGGGCCGGCGGCGCGACCCGGACGGCCGCGGGGGCCCGGTCGGTCGTGACCGCCTCCTGGCACCCGATCGCGATGGTCCGATCCCCGCTGACCTGGTGTTCCGCGCTGTACCTGGCGGTGAGTCTGGCGTTCGGGCTGACCTGGTTCGTGGTGCTGGCCGCCGGGCTCGCGGTGTCGATCGGCACGCTGATCATCTGGGTGGGGTTCCCGCTGCTGGCGCTGCTGATGGTGGCGTGGCGGTTCGGCGCGCGGCTGGAGCGCCGGCTCGTCGGGGCGGCGTTCGGCGTCGCCGTCCCCGACCCGTACCGCCGGCCGCCGGAGGGCCGCAACCCGTTCGTCCGGCTGAGGACGATGGCCGCCGACCCGGCCACCTGGAAAGACCTGGTCTACCTCGGGCTGCTGCTCCCCCTCACGCTGGTGGAGTTCGCGGCGTCGGCGTTCGCGTGGGCGCTGACGGGCACCCTGCTGTTCATGCCGCTGATCGTGCTGTTCGGCGGCGGCATGGAGATCAACCTCGGGTGGGTGACGTACTGGTCCGGGAACCCGTTCGAGGCGCTCCCGGTGTCGGTGGCGGGCCTGGTCGTGCTCGTCCCGGCGATGTACGCGACCCGCTCCCTGGCGATCGGCCACGCGCTGTGGGCGCGGCTGATGCTCGGCCCGAACGCGTCCCAGGCGGAGAACCTGGAGCTGCGGAAGCGGACGGCGCACCTGCGGGCCAGCCGGGCGCGCGGCGTGGACGCGGCGGAGTTCGAGCGCCGCCGCATCGAGCGGGACCTGCACGACGGCGCGCAGCAGCGGCTGCTGGCCGTCGCGATGGACATCGGCCGGGCCCGCGCGAAGCTCGACGAGGACCCGGAGGGCGCGCGGGCGCTGATCGAGCAGGCGCACGCCGGCACCAAGGAGGCCATCACCGAGCTGCGCGACCTCGCCCGCGGCATCTACCCGGCGATCCTCACCGACCGCGGCCTGGACCCGGCGCTGTCCGGGCTGGCCGGCCGCGCGCCGGTGCCCGTCGAGGTCGACGTCGACCTGCCGGAGCGCCCGCCCGCCGCGGTGGAGAGCATCGCCTACTTCATCGTCGCCGAGTCGCTCGCCAACATCGCCAAGTACGCGCGGGCGACCCGCGCGTCCGTCCGGGTCGCCCGCGAGGACCGCTGGGTGGTCGTCGAGGTGACCGACAACGGCGCCGGCGGCGCCGTGGCACGGGCCGGCGGCGGGCTGTCCGGGCTGGCCGACCGGGCCGCCACCATCGACGGCATGCTGATCGTGGACAGCCCGCCCGGCGGCCCGACGATCATCCGCGCGGACCTGCCCTGCACCTGGTGACGGGCCCCGGCGCACCCCGCGAGGGCCGATAATGGGCGCATGCGGGTAGTGATCGCCGAGGACTCGGTGCTGTTGCGCGAAGGGCTCGTCCGGCTGCTCGCGGACGCGGCGATCGAGACGGTCGCGACCGTCGGGGACGGCCCGGGGCTGCTCGGCATCGTCGAGGAGCACGAACCGGACCTCGCGATCGTGGACGTGCGGATGCCGCCGTCGTTCACCGACGAGGGGCTGCGCGCGGCGCTGGCCGTCCGCGAGCGCAGGCCCGGCACGCCGATCCTCGTGCTGTCGCAGTACGTGGAGGAGCGGTACGCGACGGACCTGATCGGCGGCGGCGCCGAGGGCGTCGGCTACCTGCTGAAGGAGCGGGTGTCGGACGTCGCGGAGTTCATCGACGCGGTCCGCCGGATCGCCGCCGGCGGGACGGTCATCGACCCCGAGGTGATCGGCCAGCTGCTCGGCCGGCGCCGCATCGGCGACCCGCTGGAGGCGCTGACGCCGCGCGAGCGCGAGGTGCTGGGCCTGATGGCGCAGGGCCGCGCCAACGGCGCCATCGCGCAGGACCTGTTCGTCACCGAGGGCGCGGTGGAGAAGCACATCTCCAACATCTTCGCCAAGCTCGACCTGCAGCCCGCGCAGGGCGGGCACCGCAGGGTGATGGCCGTGCTCGCCTACCTGGGCCGCGCCGACGCCTGACCGCCCCCGGCCCGATCGCGCGAGCCCGGGCCCCGCCCCCGTGCAAGATCGGGAATGACCGGTGACCTCGGCACGTTCGGGTATCTGGCACACTTGGAGTGCAACCGCTGCGGTACCGGTTCACGCCTCCCCGATCTCCCGTGGCCCCGTCCCATGGAACACGCCCATGGAAACGGCCCGGCGAGCGGGAGCGCCCGGCGACCGCCCCATGCGAGGAGAACCCATGAAGCCCGACATTCACCCGGACTACGTCGTCACGACCGTGACGTGCACGTGCGGCAACACCTTCGAGACCCGCAGCACCGCCGAGAACGGCGTGATCCACGCCGACGTGTGCTCCAACTGCCACCCGTTCTACACGGGCAAGCAGAAGATCCTGGACACCGGCGGCCGGGTGGCGCGCTTCGAGCAGCGCTTCGGCAAGAAGAAGGCCGGCAAGTAGCACGGCCGACCACGCACAGCGCCGCACAGCCACCAGGGACGGCCCGGGGACTCTCCAGGTCCCCGGGCCGTCCGGAGTCGGCTTCCGGAGGCCGCCGCGCCCCCGGGCCGGGACGGGCCAGGACACACCGTGAATCTCGACGAACTCATCAGCGAATACGCCGGCATCGAGGGGCGGCTCTCGGACCCGTCCGTCCATGCCGACCAGGCTCTGGCGCGCCGGCTCGGCAAGCGCTACGCCGAGCTGCGGCCGATCGTCGAGACGCACCGGGAGCTGGCGACCACCGAGGGCGACCTGGCCACCGCCCGGGAGCTGGCCGGCGAGGACGAGGCGTTCGCCGCCGAGGCCGCCGACCTGGACAAGCGCAGGGACGAACTGGAGGAGCGGCTGCGGCGGCTGCTCGTCCCGCGCGACCCCAACGACTCCAAGGACGTGATCCTGGAGGTCAAGGCCGGTGAGGGCGGCGAGGAGTCGGCGCTGTTCGCCGGCGACCTGCTGCGGATGTACCTGCGGTACGCCGAGCGGGTCGGCTGGAAGACCGAGGTCCTCGACTCCCATCCGTCCGACCTCGGCGGCTACAAGGACGTCACCGTCGCGGTGAAGGCGAAGGGCGCGCAGGAAGAGGGCGTCTGGACGCGGCTGAAGTACGAGGGCGGCGTCCACCGGGTGCAGCGGGTCCCCGCGACCGAGTCGCAGGGCCGCATCCACACCAGCGCCGTCGGGGTCCTGGTGTCGCCCGAGGCCGAGGACGTGGACGTCCAGGTCGACCCGAACGACCTGCGCATCGACGTGTACCGCTCGTCGGGGCCCGGTGGGCAGAGCGTCAACACCACCGACTCCGCGGTCCGCATCACGCACCTGCCGACCGGCGTCGTCGTCTCCTGCCAGAACGAGAAGAGCCAGCTGCAGAACAAGGAGCAGGCGCTGCGGATCCTGCGGTCCCGGCTGCTGGCGATGGCGCAGGAGCAGGCGGACGCGGCGGCGGCGGCCGAGCGCAAGAGCCAGGTCCGCACCGTCGACCGGTCCGAGCGGGTCCGCACCTACAACTATCCGGAGAACCGGATCTCCGACCACCGCGTCGGCTACAAGGCCTACAACCTCGACCAGGTGCTCGACGGGGACCTGCACAACGTGACGCAGGCGCTGGTCGACGCGGACATGGAACACCGGCTGGCCGAAGCCCAGAAGTCATGAGCGCAGCGAACCCGGGGGTGTGGGGGGTCGTCCCCCCTCGAGAGGCACGGTCATGAGCGCAGCGAACCGGGGGGTGTGGGGGGTCGTCCCCCCTCGAGGAGCACGGTCATGACGCTGTTGCTGGACGAGATCGCCAGGGCCACCGCGCGCCTTGCGGACGCGGGGGCCGCCTCGCCGCGCGCGGACGCCGAGGAGCTGGCCGCGGCCGTGCACGGGGTGAAGCGCTCGGAGCTGCACGGGGTGCCCGACGGCGCGTTCGACGCCCGGTTCTGGGAGTACGTCGCGCGCCGCGAGGCCGGCGAGCCGCTCCAGCACATCACCGGCCGGGCGTTCTTCCGCTACCTGGAGCTGAAGGTCGGCCCGGGGGTGTTCGTGCCGCGCCCGGAGACCGAGGTGATGGTCGGCTGGGCGCTGGAGACGCTGCGCGACATGGACGTCCGCGACCCGCTCGTCGTCGACCTCGGGACGGGGTCGGCCGCGATCGCGCTGTCGATCGCCCTGGAGGCCCCCCGCGCGCGCGTGCACGCCGTGGAGAAGGACCCCAAGGCGTTCGTGCACGCGACCCGCAACATCGAGGAACTGGACGAGCGGGGCCGCGTCCGCCTGCACCTGGGCGACTTCGGCAACGCGCTGCCGGAGCTGGACGGCACCGTCGACCTCGTCGTCAGCAACCCCCCGTACATCCCGATGAGCGAATGGGAGTACGTGCCCCGCGACGTCCGCGACCACGACCCCGCGGACGCGCTGTGGGGCGGCGGCGACGACGGCCTGGACGCGATCCGGATCGTCGAGCGCACCGCCCGCCGCCTGCTGCGCCCCGGCGGCCACGTCGCCGTCGAGCACAGCGACCTGCAGGGCAACGGCGTCTACTGGATCTTCGCGGAGGAGAACGGCTGGCGGGACGTCCGCAACCGCCGCGACCTGACCAACCGGGACCGGTTCGTCACCGCCCGCCTGGTCTCCGACTAGGCCCGCGCCCTCGCCGTCCGGGGCCCGGCCGGCTCGGGACGCGGCACCGCACGTCACGGGGCTATCCTGGGCCGTGCCATAAAGGACGAGCGCCGCGCAGATGGGAAGACGGGCGACCGTGAGCCGACGTTATGACTGCTCCGAGCCGATGGAGCGCACCCGGGGAATCGCCGACGCCGTCTCGGCGGTCCGGCGCGGCGAGCTGGTCGTCCTGCCGACCGACACGGTGTACGGGGTCGGCGCCGACGCGTTCACGCCCGCCGCGGTGCAGGCGCTGCTGGACGCCAAGGGCCGCGGGCGCGACATGCCGCCGCCCGTCCTGGTCGGGTCCGTGCGGGCCGCGACCGCGCTGGTCGAGGACCTCGGCACCTACGGCCAGGACCTGATCGACGAGTTCTGGCCCGGCGCGCTGACGCTGGTGTGCCGCGCCAACCCGAACCTCATGTGGGACCTCGGCGAGACCAAGGGGACCGTCGCGGTCCGGATGCCGATGCACGAGCTCGCCGTCGAGGTGCTCAAGGAGACCGGGCCGCTCGCCGTCAGCAGCGCGAACCTGTCCGGCGAGCCCGCCGCGCGCACCGCCGACGAGGCCGAGAAGATGCTCGGCGACTCGGTGTCGGTGTACCTGGACGGCGGCCGGTCGGGGCACGCCGACCCGTCCACGATCATCGACCTGACCGGCTCCGTGCCGCGGCTGCTGCGCCTCGGCGCGATCCCCGAGGACAAGATCCGCGCCGTCGTCGGCGTGCTGCTGACCGAGGAGGACGAGCCGCCCGCGGTGCCGGAGCCGGCGGAGCTCACAGCGTCCGCCTCCGGCGCCGTGGAGACCGGGCCCTCCCTCACCAAGCAGCCCGCGGCCGAAGCCGCCCACGCGCCCGCTGAGCCCGCCCCCGCCCCGGCTGAGCCCGACCCCGCCCCCGCTGAGCCCGCCGACGCTCCGTCCGTCCCAGCCGGGTCCGCGGACGCCCCGCAGGCGCCGCCGGAATCGGTGGACGCGCTGTCCGTCCCGCCCGAGGCGGCGAACGCCCCCGGCGTCCCGCCCGAGGCCGCCGACGCGCCCGGGACGCCGCCGGAGGACGCCGGCCTCATGGCGGGCGCCGCCGAGACCACGGACCCGGACGAGGACAAGCCCGGGCAGGCCGCGCCGAACGCCTCCGACGAGGCGGCCGACGCCCCCAAGGCGACCGAGGCGGGCCCGGGCACCCCGGCGAAGCCCAAGGACGATCAGTGAGCTGACCGCCCCCGCCGCCGCGGGCACGGTAAGGAACTGCCGGTTCACCGCCTGGCGCCGAGGGAGCTGCAATAAGTTCTCTTAGATGCGTGCCCGTGTCCGGGGGCCCGCGTTCGCCGCGGGCGTGCTGCTGGTGATCGTCGTGTTCGCGCTGCCCGCCGTGGCGGCGGACGCGGCGGGCCGGGCGGTGCCCAGCGAGAGCATCCCGACCTACGACGTGGTCCTCACCCTCGGCCGCGACGGCGTGGTCTACGTCCGGGAGACGATCACCTACGACTTCGATCGCGGCGGCGAGCACGGGATCGTCCGGCGGGTGCCGTTCCGCCGCGCGAACCGGCTGTTCGACGTCCGGGGCGTCAGCGCGGGCTCCTCGACCGGCGCGCCCGCCCGCGCCCGGACGATGCGGCTGCTGAACGACCTGCAGATCGCGGTCGGCGACCGGCACCGCGAGGTGCGCGGCCGGCAGGCGTACGTGATCGAGTACGCCGTGGGCTGGGCGTTCACCCCTTATGCCGACCACGACGAGCTGGTGTGGGACGCGATCGGGACGAGCTGGGGCGTGCCGATCGGCGACGCCGTTGTGCGGGTCGAGTCGCCGGTGCCGCTGCGCCACGTGACGTGCCGGGCGGGCAGCCGGGGAGCGACGACCCGCTGCCTGGGCCACCGCGACGGCCGCTACGCCGTGGACTTCTCGCAGAGCGCGCTTGCCCCGCATGAGGGGATGACGGTCCGGGTCCGGCTCCCCAAGCACGCGATCAGCGTCGCGCCGCCGCGCTACGCGCGGCCGCACTGGGCGGGCACCTGGCCGGGCACCGCCGCGCTGGTGCTGGCGCTGGTCGCGGTGGTGCTGGCGGCGCGCGGGCCGGTACCGCACCGGCGGATGGGCGCGGCGCCGGCCGCGATGGGCGCGCTGCTGATCGTCTCGGACGTCGCGGACGACGTGCTGGCCCGCGGCCCGTGGGCGTTCTCGCTCGGGGACCGGACGCTGGCGGGCCTCGCGCTCGTGATCATCGGCGCGGCCGTGGCGCACGGCCGGGAGTCCGAGACGGCGGGATATGCGGCGGATGGGGCCCGGTGGGACTAGAGTTGGCCGGTCGCGACGGCGAACCGATCGCGCCTGGCGGACGTCTTACCCGGTCGGGAACCTCCGCCAGGTGACGGTGCGTTCATTCGGGGCATGTGCAGCAGTGGTGATCGGCGAAGGGAGGCGCGGGGGAGTTGCGGGAATACCTGCTCACCATCCTGGTCGCCGCCCTGGTCGCCTATCTGCTGACGCCGGCGGTCCGCCGGTTCGCCGTCTGGTTCGGTGCGCAGGCCGTGCCCCGCGACCGGGACGTGCACGTGATCCCGACGCCCCGGCTGGGCGGGCTGGCGATGTTCGGCGGGATGGTGGCCGCCCTGGTCGTCGCGTCCGGGCTGCCGGAGATGCGCAAGGTGCTGGCCAACGGCGACATCAGCGCGGGCAAGGCGCTGCTGATGTCGGGCGGGCTGATCGTGCTGGTCGGGATCGCCGACGACCGGTGGGAGGTCGACCCGCTCACCAAGTTCGCCGGGCAGGTCGCGGCCGCCGGGATCTTCATCATGCAGGGCATCCAGATCTACTCGATCCCGCTGCCGAACGGCGAGTCGCTGGCGCTGCCGCCCGCCTACGGGGTACCGCTGACGGTGTTCGTCGTGGTCGCCACGATCAACGCGGTGAACTTCATCGACGGCCTGGACGGGCTGGCCGCCGGGGTCGTCGGGATCGCCGCGCTCGGCCTGTTCGGCTACGCCTACCTGCTGACGAAGAGCAACGGGATGTCCACGCTGAGCGGGGCGACGCTCACCGCGGCCGTGCTGTTCGGGATGTGCCTGGGCTTCCTGCCGCATAACTTCAGCCCGGCGAAGATCTTCATGGGGGACACCGGCTCGATGCTGATCGGGCTGCTGCTCAGCGCGTCCACCATCCTGCTGACCGGGCAGTTCGACCCGGCGGTGCTGGCCAACGGGCTGTTCCCGCTGTACGTGCCGGTGCTGCTGATCCCGGCGGTCGCCGCCGTCCCGTTCATGGACATGCTGCTGGCGGTCTGGCGCCGCACCAACCAGGGCAAGTCGCCGTTCTCGCCGGACAAGCAGCACCTGCACCACCGGCTGCTGAAGCTCGGGCACTCCACCCGCCGCGCCGTGCTGATCATGTACTTCTGGGTGGGGCTGCTGGCCTCCGGGCTGGTCGGGCTGGCGCTGTTCAACGCCGCGTGGATCACCCTCGGGGCGACGCTGCTGATCGCGATCGTCGGGGTGCTGCTGATGCTGCGGTTCGGCCGGCCGCGCGGCCGGCGCCGGGACGCGGCGGCGGAGCCGGGCGACACCGGGCAGCAGCCCGCGGCCCGGCCGCGGCTCCCGGTCTGACCGAGCGATCCGGCGGCCGGCCCGTTCCGATCCGGCGGCCGGCCTGCGCGGAGGTCCGCCGGGTGCGGTGACGAGTGCCACCCGGCGGCGGGACGGTGTACTACAGACCGTCGAATACGATTCGGATTACCGGTGTAGAGCGGGCGGCCCCCGGGTAGGGTGCGACGACCCTCTCGAACGTGTTCACGCCTCGTGTCCACCGCGGCCCCTGCCCGCGGCGCGTCCCGGCCGTTCCCCGGATCGGGTGCCGTGACCTGGGTTAAGGTCCGTGGTGCGAGCGTGGCTCCGGGCCCGGACCGAGGCCGGGCAGGGCGTTACCTCTAGGGTAATTGTGGACATTCCGGACGCTTGTGATACCTTTCACGAACAAGAGACGACCACTGAACGTGACCAGGCGGAGCCCTCATGCAATCTTCCGACGCCCGGATCCTCCGCGGCGCCGCGATCCCGACCGGGGCGGTCGGGGTGGGCGCCGTCCTGATCGGCCTGCTGACGGCGGGCGGCAAGGGTGCGCTGGCGGCCGCGCTGGCCACCGTCGTGGTGCTCGCGTTCTTCTCGGTGAGCGCGGTCGCGGTCTCCTGGGCCGGGAAGATCTCCGCCCAGACCATGATGCTGGCCGCGCTGGCCAGCTACATGGTGAAGATCCTCGCGGTGATGGTCCTGGTCACGGCCATGGACGGGGTCTCGGTCTGGAACACCAAGGTCTTCGGCTGGGCGGTGATCGCGCTGGCCCTGTGCTGGATCGCCGCCGAGTTCCGCGTCGCCCTGCAGCGGAGGCCCTACATTGACGAGCCCGAAAGCGCCCTGGACCGGAGTCCGTGATGTACCGGATGTTCCCGCGGCGCGCAGTCCTGGCGGACTACTCCAATATGACCACCGCAGGCATGGCCTGCTATCGTCCGGAGCGCGATGAGCGAGCAGAAGCGCCGGCCCGAGGACGGCCAGCGGGAATTCGCCGACGTCGCCTGGTCCGTGCCCAGCTACCTCCTGTCCGGCATGATCATCTGGGGCGGGATCGGGTGGCTGCTGTCCTGGTGGACCGGGTGGCCCTGGCTGATCCCGGTCGGGCTGGTCGTCGGTGTCGCGCTCGCCGTCTACCTGGTCTACGTGCAGTACGGTCGCCACTCCTCCTGAGCGGCCCCGCCGCCGAGGAAGCCTACGTGAAACATCACCACATTGACGAAGGGAACGCCGCGTGAACGCGCTGACGGTCCTCGCCTCCTCCGGGGGAGATGAGTTCCAGGCCCCGGGGCCTGAGATCTTCGACTTCCCACCCCTGTTCTCCGGTGCCCCGGGCTGGCTGACCAAGCCGGTGCTCTTCGCGGTCGTCGGCGCCCTGCTCATCTGCGTGTTCTTCTGGAGTGCGTTCGCCAAGCCGAAGCTGGTGCCGCGGGGCATGCAGAACGTCGGCGAGGTCGGCTACATCTTCGTCCGCGACCAGATCGCGCGCCCGTTCCTCGGCAAGAACACCGAGCGGTGGATGCCGCTGCTGATGTCGCTGTTCTTCCTGGTGTGGGTCTGGAACATCTTCTCGGTCATCCCGATCATCCAGTTCCCGATCGCCTCGCACATCGCGTTCCCGATCGTGCTGGCGGTCTTCGTCTACTGCCTGAAGGTCTACCTCGGCATCAAGCACCAGGGCGCGAAGTACTTCACCGACATGCTCCCCAAGGGCCTGCCGAAGCCGATGTACATCCTGCTGGTGCCGATCGAGTACCTCTCGACCTTCATCCTGGCGCCCTTCACGCACGCGGTCCGGCTGTTCGCCAACATGTTCGCCGGCCACACCATCCTCGCGTTCTTCAGCCTCGTCGGCTTCTGGTTCCTGTTCGAGAAGCCCACCGTCGCCGGGTTCGGCGTCGGCATCGTCGGCGTCCTCGTCACGATCGTGATGACCGCCTTCGAGCTGCTGATCCAGTTCCTGCAGGCGTTCCTGTTCGCCATGCTGGCCGCCATGTACATCCAGAGCGGCCTCGAGGCGGAGCACTAGCCACCCGGGTCGGAAGTGCCCCCCGGCGCCCGGCCCGAAACCGACAACCTCGCTCAAGCCCAGACCGGCGGACACTCCGCCGGCCGACAGAAAAGGAAAGAACCCATGACGGGAGTCCTCGCCGCCGTCGACGGTAACGTCACCGCGATCGGTTACGGCCTCGCTGCCATCGGCCCGGGCATCGGCATCGGCATCATCTTCGGCCAGGGCGTCAACGCGATCGCCCGCCAGCCCGAGCTGACCGGCGTCATCCGCACCAACATGATGCTGGGCTTCGTCCTCACCGAGGCGCTCGCCCTGATCGGCCTGGTCGCGCCGTTCATCTTCAAGAGCGTCTGACCACCCCTGCCACCTGAGGAAGGGCTGCAGACATGATCACAGCAGCTTCCGTCCTTGCGGCGGAGGAGAACAACCCTCTCGTCCCGCACCCGTACGAGCTGGTCGTCGGCATCTTCTCGTTCGTCGTCGTGCTGGTCGTCATCGGCAAGATCCTCACCCCGCGCATCCAGCAGACGCTGGAGGAGCGGACCGACGCGATCGAGGGGGGCCTCAAGCGCGCCGAGCAGGCGCAGGAGGAGGCCCGCCAGACGCTCGAGCAGTACAAGGCCCAGCAGAAGGACGGCGCGATCGAGGCGTCCAAGCTGCGCAAGAAGGCCGAGGAGCAGGGCGCTCAGATCATCGCCGAGATGAAGGAGCAGGCCCAGGCCGAGGCGCGCCGCATCATCGAGGCCGCCAAGGCGCAGATCGAGGCCGAGCGCCAGCAGGCGCTGACCTCGCTGCGCGCCGAGATCGGCTCGATGTCGGTGGAGCTGGCCTCCCGCGTGGTCGGCGAGTCCCTCGAGGACAACGCCCGCCAGAGCCGGGTGGTCGACCGGTTCCTCGAGGAGCTCGAGGAGCGCGCCCGCACGCAGGAGCAGATCACCTCATGACCATCACGGGAGCGGTGAGCAGGGCGTCGCTGGCCGAGGCCCAGGACCGGCTGGAGGCCGTCATCTCCTCCGCCGGCCCCGACCTCGACCGGCTCGGCGGCGACCTGTTCGCGGTGCTGCACCTGATCGACCGCGAGCACGGCCTGCGGCGGGCGGTCTCCGACCCGGCGCGGGACGGCGCGGACAAGGCGCAGCTCGTCCGGATCCTGCTGGAGGGCAAGGTGTCGCCGGCCGCTCTCGGGCTGGTCGGCGATGTCGTCCGGATGCGCTGGTCCACCCCTTCGGAGCTGTCGGACGCGGTGGAGACCCTCGCGGTCACCGCCGAGTCCGCCCGCGCGGAGGCGGCCGGCCGGCTCGACGACCTGGAGGACGAGCTCTTCCGGTTCTCCCGGGTCATCGAGGGCGAGGTCGCGCTGCGCGGCGCGCTGGCGGGCCCCGGCCTGCCGGCCGACCGCAAGGAGGGCCTGGTCACGACGCTGCTGGAGGGCAAGGTCCAGCCGGCCACGCTGGCCCTGGTCACCGAGCTGGTGCTGCGCCCGCGAGGACGTAGCCTGGAAGGCGGGCTGGCCGAGTACGGCCGGATCGTCGCCCGCCGGCGGCAGCGGCTGGTCGCGCTGGTCCGCACCCCGGTCGCGCTGACCGACGCGCAGCGCACCCGGCTCGCCGCGGTGCTCGCCGCCGCCTACGGCCACGAAGTACACCTGAACATCGAACTCGACCCCACGGCGATCGGCGGCCTGTCGATCGAGATCGGGGACGAGATCATCGACGGCACGATCGCCGGACGGCTGGACGACGTCCGCCGGCGGCTCGGCACCGGCTGACGCCGGCAGCCATTGACGCCGACGAAGTCGGACCGGGGGGCGCGGAGGGTCGCCCCCCCTCGGGAGATCCTGACCCCAAAGGGAGCAAGAGAGGAATCATGGCGGAGCTGACGATCCGTCCGGATGAGATCCGGAACGCGCTGGAGCGCTTCGTCCAGTCGTACGAGCCCGAGGCCGCCGCGCGCGAAGAGGTCGGCACCGTCGTCGATTCGGGCGACGGTATCGCCCACATCGAGGGCCTGCCCTCCGCGATGGCGAACGAACTCCTTGAGTTCGAGGACGGTACCCGTGGCCTGGCTCTGAACCTGGACGTGCGCGAGATCGGCGCCGTTGTCCTCGGCGACTTCAGCAAGATCGAGGAGGGCCAGAAGGTCCGCCGCACCGGAGAGGTCCTCTCGGCCCCGGTCGGCGACGCCTTCCTCGGCCGCGTCGTGGACGCGCTGGGCAACCCGCTGGACGGCAAGGGCCCCATCGAGAGCACCGAGCGCCGCGCGCTGGAACTGCAGGCCCCGAGCGTCGTGCAGCGGCAGTCGGTCGGCGAGCCGCTGCAGACCGGCATCAAGGCCATCGACGCGATGACGCCGATCGGCCGCGGCCAGCGCCAGCTGATCATCGGTGACCGGCAGACCGGCAAGACCACGGTCTGCGTGGACACCATCATCAACCAGAAGGAAGCCTGGGAGTCCGGCGACCCGAAGCGGCAGGTCCGCTGCGTGTACGTCGCGATCGGCCAGAAGGGCTCCACGATCGCCAACGTGCGGCGCTCCCTGGAGGAGGCCGGCGCGCTGGAGTACACCACGATCGTGGCGGCGCCCGCGTCGGAGCCGGCGGGCTACAAGTACATCGCCCCCTACACCGGGTCCGCGATCGGGCAGCACTGGATGTACCAGGGCAAGCACGTCCTGATCGTCTTCGACGACCTGTCGAAGCAGGCCGAGGCCTACCGCGCGGTGTCGCTGCTGCTGCGCCGCCCGCCGGGCCGCGAGGCCTACCCGGGCGACGTCTTCTACCTGCACTCGCGGCTGCTGGAGCGCTGCGCGAAGCTGTCGGACGACCTCGGCGCCGGCTCGATGACGGGTCTGCCGATCATCGAGACCAAGGGCAACGACGTGTCGGCCTACATCCCGACGAACGTCATCTCGATCACCGACGGGCAGTGCTTCCTGGAGACCGACCTGTTCAACCAGGGCGTCCGGCCGGCGATCAACGTCGGCATCTCGGTGTCCCGGGTCGGCGGCTCGGCGCAGATCAAGGCGATGCGCAAGGTCGCCGGCACGCTGCGGCTGGCGCTGTCGCAGTTCCGCGACCTGGAGGCGTTCGCCGCGTTCGCGTCCGACCTGGACGCCGCGTCGCGGGCGCAGCTGGAGCGCGGCGCCCGCCTGGTCGAGCTGCTGAAGCAGCCGCAGGGCTCGCCGTTCCCGATCGAGCAGGAGGTCGTCTCGGTGTGGGCGGGCACGTCCGGTGAGCTGGACGACGTCCCGGTCGCCGACGTCCGCCGCTTCGAGCGCGAGTTCCTCGACTACGTCGAGCGCGAGGACGCGGGCCTGCTGACCTCGATCCGGGAGACCGGGCAGCTGACCGACGACGACCTCACCAGCCTCAAGAGCACCATCACGGAGTTCAAGAAGGGCTTCCAGACCGGCGAGGGCGACCTGCTGGCCGGGGACGAGTCCGTGGAGGCGATCGAGGACGAGGCCGTCGAGCAGGAGACGATCACCCGCGTCAAGAAGGGCTGACGGCGATGGCCGCACAGCTTCGTCAACTCCGGCAGCAGATCAAGACGGTCAAGTCGACCGCCAAGATCACGCGGGCCCAGGAGATGATCGCCACGTCGCGGATCGTCAAGGCCCAGGCGGCGGTGGCGGCCTCCAAGCCGTACGCCGACCGGATCACCCAGGCCCTGTCCGCGCTGGTGAGCCACCGTGTCGGGATCGACCACCCGCTGCTGCACGAGCAGCCGACCGACAACCGCAGCGCGGTGCTCATCATCACCTCCGACCGCGGGTTCTGCGGCGCCTACAACGCCAACGTCATCCGCGAGGCCGAGTCGCTGATCACCGCGCTGCGCGAGCAGGGCCGCGAGCCGGTCCCGTACGTGGTCGGCAACAAGGGCATCACCTGGTACCGGTTCCGGGACCGGGAGGTGGCCGAGACCTGGCACGGGTTCAGCGACCGTCCCGGCTTCGCCGACGCCGAGCGGATCGGGCGGCGGCTGACCGAGGACTTCCTCAAGACCGACGCCGAGGGCGGGGTCGGGGAGATCCACGTCGTCTACACCGAGTTCGTCTCGATGCTGACGCAGAAGGTCCAGGTCCGGCGGCTGATGCCGCTGGAGGTCGCGGAGGGCGACGGCGACGGGCAGGTCCCGCCGACCTACGACTTCGAGCCGTCCGCGCAGGCGGCGCTGGACCTGCTGCTGCCCAACTACGTCGAGAGCCGCATCTTCCACATGCTGCTGCAGTCGGCGGCGTCGTTCCAGGCGTCGGTGCGGCGGGCGATGAAGTCGGCGACCGACAATGCCAACGAACTGCTCGGGGTCTACACGCGCCAGATGAACCAGGCGCGGCAGGCCGCGATCACCCAGGAAATCAGCGAGATCGTCGGTGGCGCTGACGCGCTCGCCGAGTCTGGCGGGGAGTGACAATGACTGCACAGGTAGAGACGGCGACCGCGACCGGGCGCGTCGCACGCGTCATCGGCCCGGTCGTCGACGTGGAGTTCCCCGCCGACGCCCTCCCGGACATCTACAACGCCCTCAACGTGCAGGTCACGCTGGGGGACGAGGAGAAGACCCTGACCTTCGAGGTCGCCCAGCACCTGGGCGACAACATGGTCAGGTGCATCTCGATGCAGCCGACGGACGGACTGGTCCGCGGCGCTCCGGTGGTCGACAGCGGCGAGTCGATCGCGGTGCCGGTGGGCGACATCACCAAGGGCCACGTGTGGAACGCCCTCGGTGAGGCGCTGGACGTCCCGACCGCCTCGCTGGAGATCAACGAGCGCTGGGGCATCCACCGCAAGGCACCGGCGTTCGACCAGCTGGAGTCGCGGACGGAGATGCTGGAGACCGGCATCAAGGTCATCGACCTGCTGTGCCCGTACGTCAAGGGCGGCAAGATCGGCCTGTTCGGCGGCGCGGGTGTGGGCAAGACCGTCCTCATCCAGGAGATGATCCGCCGCGTCGCCCGCAACTTCGGCGGCACCTCGGTGTTCGCCGGCGTGGGCGAGCGCACCCGCGAGGGCAACGACCTCTGGGTGGAGATGGACGAGGCGGACGTCCTGAAGGACACCGCCCTGGTGTTCGGCCAGATGGACGAGCCGCCGGGCACCCGGCTGCGCGTCGCGCTGGGCGCGCTGACGATGGCGGAGTACTTCCGCGACGTGCAGAACCAGGACGTGCTGCTGTTCATCGACAACATCTTCCGGTTCACCCAGGCCGGCTCGGAGGTGTCCACGCTGCTCGGGCGCATGCCGTCCGCGGTGGGGTACCAGCCGACGCTGGCCGACGAGATGGGCGTGCTGCAGGAGCGGATCACCTCGACGCGCGGTCACTCGATCACCTCGATGCAGGCGATCTACGTGCCCGCCGACGACATCACCGACCCGGCGCCGCACACCACGTTCGCGCACCTGGACGCGACGACCACGCTGGCGCGGAGCATCTCCGAGAAGGGCATCTTCCCGGCGGTGGACCCGCTCGACTCCACCTCGCGGATCATGGACCCGCAGATCCTGGGGAACGAGCACTACGAGGTCGCCCAGGAAGTGATCCGGATCCTGCAGAAGTACAAGGAACTGCAGGACATCATCGCCATCCTCGGCATCGACGAGCTCTCCGAGGAGGACAAGGTCACCGTCCAGCGGGCGCGGCGCATCGAGCGCTTCCTGTCGCACCCGATGTACGTGGCCGAGCAGTTCACCGGCCAGCCCGGTGTGACCGTGCCGAAGGACGAGACGATCGCCTCGTTCAAGGCGCTGGCGGAGGGCAAGTACGACCACCTGCCCGAGCAGGCGTTCTTCATGTGCGGTGGCATCGAGGACGTCGAGAAGAAGGCCAAGGAGCTGGAGAAGTAGTCCGCTC
>NZ_JBGNUT010000046.1:0-65873 GCF_041951385.1 Actinomadura sp. NTSP31
CGCCCCCGGCGGGCGGGCCCGCTCCGCTCGCTGCACTCGCTCCGCGTGCCCGCCCGTGGCCGGTGGCTGAGGTCTGGTCTTCCGGACGGGTGTTCAGCCGGCGCGGGGGACGCGGCCGTGTGCGTGATCTTGGTGGGGTTTCTGAGTGTCGGCCGGGACGGGGCGGTGTCCGGTCGCTAGGCTCTGGGCGGACCCCGACCCCCAGAGGGCAGAAGACCGATGAGCGAGTCCGCGGCCGGCGATCCGGCCCTGTTGTGCGAGGAGGCGCGGAGCCTCGCGGAGAACGGCGCGGCCCGCGAGGCCGCGCTGCTGTTCGAGCGGGTGCTCGCCCTCGGCGACACCCCGTGCCGCGCGCAGGCCGCGCTCGGCCTCGCGGTCGTGCTGGACGACGGCGGGGACGTCGAGGCGGCCCGCGAGGCCGACCGGGCCGCCATCGCCACCGGCGACCCCGAGTACGGGCCCCGCGCCGCCTACCACCTCGCGCTCACTCATGAGCGGGCCGGCGAGCACGAGGAGGCCGCGCCGGCCTGGCGCGTCGTCGTCGACTTCGGCAACCCGGCCTACCTGCCGCCCGCCCATCTCGCGCTGGCCCGGTTCGCCGACGACGCCGGCGACTTCGAGGAGGCGCGCGGGCACTGGGAGGCGGCGGTCGGGACGGGCGACCCCGAGTACGGGCCGCCCGCCGCGCACGAGCTGGCCCAGCGGCTGCTGGAGCGCGGCGAGCCCGCACGCGCGCAGCGGGTGCTGGCCGCCGGGCTCAGGCTGATCGACCGGGACGGCGCGCCCTACGCCTACGCGCGGCTCGCCGTCGCGCTCGGCATCTCCTACCTCGACCAGGCCGTCGGCGCGTTCGGCGCGGCGCTCGGCGACCCGGCCGACCCCGCCGACCCCGAGGTCGGGCCGCTCGCGACGGAACTGCTGGCGCGGACGCTGCCGCTGCGCGGGCGCGGCCCGGAGGCGGGCGAGGTGTGGCGGCGCGGGCTCGCCGACCCCGGAGTCGCCGGGCAGGTCCGGGCCCGGCTGCGCCGCGACTTCGGCGACGATCCCGACGACGCGGCCGACCCCGCCGACCTGTGGTGGGAACCGGTCGTCGAGCAGGCCGTCACCGACGGCACGCTGCCCGCCCTCGCCGGCGAGGCGTTCGGCGCCCTCGACCACATGTACGCGCTGCTGGCCGTCCGGTACGCCGGCGAGAGGCCCCCCGGGGAGGCGCCGGACGCCGTCGGCGACGCCGTCCGCGTCCCCGACGGCTACCCGTGGGGCCCGCTGCTGCACGAGAGCTTCGCCGAGCGGCTGCGGCTGGCGATGGGCGAGCCGGCGCCGCCCGACCGCCCCACCGCCTGACCTCAGTGCGCGACGTCGCGCTCGGCGACCACCTTGGTGATCCGGGCGCGGACGAGGTACTCGCCGGGGACGGCGTTGCGCTTCCCGAACTCCTCGCCGCGCTCGGGGCCCATGTAGCGGCGGCCGAGGACGGTCGCCCACCTGAGCAGCTCGTCCATGTCCTCGACGAGGCGGGCCTCGGCCTGGATCATCACGTACGAGTACGGCGGGGTCTGGTCGTCCACGCACACCGACAGGCGCGGGTCGCGGCTCAGGACGCGGCCCTTGATGCTCTCGTTGTGCGTGGTGAACAGCAGGTCGTCGCCGTCGAGGACGAACCAGACGGGCGTGACGTGCGGCGTGCCGTCCTTGCGGGTGACGCCGGCCTTTCCGGTGCGGGTGCCCTCGGAGACGAAGGCGCGCCATTCACTGTCGGTCATCTGCTCCATCCGTCCAGTGTGCCCCACAAGATCATCGGCCATGCCCGGCGGATACGGTGGCGGTATGCAGATCCAGACCGCGCGCGGGCCCGCCGAGGCGACCCTGGACGAGCCGGACCGCCCGGCGTTCCTGCTGGTGCTGACGCACGGGTCGAACGGGGGAGTGGACGCGCCGGACCTGCTGGCGGTCCGGGACGCCGCGCTCGGCCTGGGCGGCGCGGTCGCGCGGGTCCTGCAGCCGTTCCGGCTGGCGGGGCGGCGGGCGCCCGGCCCGGCCGCCAAGCAGGACGAGGCGTGGCTGGAGGTCATCGGGGTGCTGCGGGAGCGGTTCGGGGACGTCCCGCTCGTCCAGGGCGGCCGCAGCAACGGCGCGCGGGTCGCGTGCAGGACGGCGGTGCGGGCCGGCGCGGCGGGCGTCATCGCGCTGGCGTTCCCGCTGCACCCGCCGGGCAGGCCCGAGAAGACCCGGGTGGACGAACTGCGCGGCGCGGGCGTGGAGGTGCTCGTCGTCAACGGGGACCGCGACCCGTTCGGGGTGCCGGACGCGGCGGACGCGGCTCAGGTCACGGTGCTGCCGGGGGAGCGGCACGACCTGAACAGGAACCCGGCCGAGGCGGGCCGGGCGGCGGAGCCGTGGCTGCGGCGCTGGGCGGCGTCCCCCGTCCGGAGCGGCCGCTGACGGGGCCCGCCGACAGGGCCGCCGAAAGGGCCGGAGAAACAGAACGCCTCTGGGCCCGGTGCGGGCCCAGAGGTCGTGGTCGGGCGGGCGTGCCCCCGAGGATGATCACCCGTTCGAACTAGTCCCCCGTCGGAGACTGGTCACGCGGCGGACGGCGCCTTGAGGTCCGTCGGCCGGTGCGGTGCGATGACTGCTCCGTCGGGCAGCAGCTCGCCGGTGTCCTCGAAGAGCACGACACCGTTGCACAGCAGGCTCCACCCCTGTTCGGGATGGGCGGCGAGCGTCCTGGCGGCGTCGCGGTCGGATGCGTTGTGCGAGGGACAGGGCGGCTGGTGCGGGCACATCGGCGTGCCTCCGGTCTCAACTACTGGTCGGTTGTTGTGCTTATCTCTTATGACGCACCCCAGTGTGGAACGGTTCGCCCGGACCGGCCATAGCCCGTTGGGACGGTTGTCCCGTGGTACCGGAGTACCGGTGATCTGTGACCCGTCTCACCCCGAGGTGCCAGGCATAGCGTCCCTCACGTGCGATAGCGGGCGAACGGCGACACGCCGTCCCGGGCGGGAAACCTTCCCGCCGGTTCCATCCTCCTTACCGGGCCGCCCGGATCCGGTCGGCGTGTGCGATCGTTTCCCCCGGACGGCGCCTCCGGGCGCCCTACGATGTCCCCCGGGGGCGAGGCTTTGCGAGGCGTGGGGGTGAGGCCGGTATGCGCGTCGCACTGTTCGTCGCGTGTTTCGACGACGCGTTGTTCCCCGCGACCGGCAAGGCCGTGACGGCGCTGCTGGAGCGGCTCGGCCACGAGGTCTCCTACCCGCCCGGCCAGACCTGCTGCGGCCAGGTGCACTGGACGACCGGCTACCACCGGGAGGCCGCCGGGCTGGCACGCGCGTTCACCGCCGCGTTCGAGGGCGCCGAGGTGATCGTCGCGCCGTCCGCGTCGTGCGCCGCCGCCGTCCGCGACGCCTATCCGCGGATCGCGCGGGCGGCCCGCGACCCCGCGCTCGCCCGCGCCGCCGAGGAGCTGGCCGTCTACGAGCTGACCGAGTTCCTGGTGGACGTGCTGGGCGTCACCGACGTCGGCGCCTACTTCCCGCACCGCGTCGCCTACCACCCGTCGTGCCAGTCCGCGCGGGCCCTCGGCGTCGCCGACCGGCCGCTGCGGCTGCTGCGCGCGGTGAAGGGCCTCGACCTGGTGGACCTGCCGGCGGCGGACGAGTGCTGCGGGTTCGGCGGCGCGTTCGCGATGAAGAACGCCGACGTGTCGGTGGCGATGGTGGCCGACAAGGTGCGGCACGTCCGCGACACCGGCGCGGATGTGGTGTGCGCGGTCGACAACGGCTGCCTCGCGCACATCGGCGGCGCGCTGTCGCGGCTGCGCGGCGGCGTCCGGGTCATGCACGTGGCCGAGATCCTGGCCGGGACGGGGCCGGCGTGACCGGCGCGTCACCGGGGTCCGCCGGGGCGCCGGGGCCGCCGCGGGCGGGGGCCGCGCGGCCCAAGTTCGCCGTCGCCGCCCGGTCCGCGCTGGCCGACACCGGCCTGCGCCGCACGCTGCGCGGCGCCACCGCGGCGATCAGGGAGCGCCGGTCGGCGATTCCCGAGCCCGCCGACTGGGAGGACCTGCGCGAGGCCGGCCGGGCCATCAGGGACGAGACGCTCCTCGGCCTCGACGCGCACCTGGAGGAGCTGGAGCGTGCCGTCACCGAGGCGGGCGGCCGCGTGCACTGGGCGGCGGACGCCGCCGAGGCGCGCCGCGTCGTCACGGGCCTGGTGCGCGCCGCGGGCGCGGCGGAGGTCGTCACGTCGACCTCGTCGGCGGTGCGGGAGATCGGGTTGGACGGCGCGCTGGCCCGGGCGGGCGTGACCGTCCGCGAGACCGCGTTCGGCGACCTCGTCGCCCGGCTCGGCGAGGAGGGGCCCGCGCACCTGCTGTCGGCCGCGCCGCACCGCGACCGCGCCCAGATCCGCGAGCTGTTCGCGCGGAGGCTGCCCGGGGCCCCCGACGACCTGTCCGACGACCCGGCCGCGCTCGCCGAGGCCGTGCGCCTGCACCTGCGCGAACGCTTCCTCGGGGCGCGCGTGGCGGTCACGGGCGCGAACTTCCTTGTCGCGGAGACCGGCACGGCCGTCCTGCTGGAGTCGGAGGGCAACGGCCGGATGTGCCTGACGCTGCCCGACACGCTGATCACCGTCGCGGGCATCGAGAAGGTGGTCCCGACCTGGCAGGACCTGGAGGTCCTGCTCCAGCTGCTGCCGCGCTCGTCGTCCGGGGAGCCGATGACGCCGTACGTGTCGTCGTGGACGGGCGTCACGCCCGGCGACGGCCCTCGCGAGTTCCATCTCGTCCTGCTCGACAACGGCCGCACCAACGCGCTCGCGGACGAGATCGGGCGCGCCGCGCTGCGCTGCATCCGCTGCTCGGCGTGCCTGAACGTCTGCCCCGTCTACGAGCGGACGGGAGGCGCCCCCTACGGTCCCGTCCACCCGGGGCCGATCGGGGCGATCCTCACCCCGCAGCTGCGCGGCGTGGAGCGGGCCGCCGAGGCGTCCCTGCCGTTCGCCTCGACGCTGTGCGGGGCCTGCGCCGACGTCTGCCCGGTGAAGATCGACATCCCGGAGGTGCTGGTCCACCTGCGCGGCAAGGTGGTCGAGTCGCGCCGCCACCGGCCGGTCCCCACGCCCGAGCTGATGCTGATGCGCGGCCTCGCCTGGACGATGGGCGACCCGCGCAGGTACGAGGCGGCGCTGCGGCGCGGCACCCGGTGGGCGCGGCTGATGTCGCGCGGCGGCCGGATCCGCCGGCTGCCCGGCCTGCTCGGCAAGTGGACCGAGGCCCGCGACCTGCCCGCGCCGCCGCCGGAGACCTTCCGCGCCTGGTGGGCCCGGAGGCGCCGGTGAGCTCCCGGGACGAGGTGCTGCGGCGGGTCCGGGACGCGCTCGGCGGCGAGCGCGGCCCGCGCCCGCCGGTGCCGCGCGGGTACGCGCGCCGGCTGGCCGCCGCGGCGGCCGGCGGTCCGGACCGGGAGAGCGCGGCGGACGTGCCGGCGCTGTTCAGCGAGCGGGTCGCCGACAACCGGGCGGCGGTGCGGCACGTCGGCGCGGACGAGCTGGCCACCGCGGTCGCCGCCGCCCTGTGGGGCCGGGAGGCCAAGCAGATCGTCGTCCCGGCGGACCTGCCGTTCGGGTGGCTGGCGGAGCTGGACGGGGTACGGGCGATGGCCGACCGGCCCGCGATCGACCTCGACGGCCTCTCGGCCGCGGACGGCGTCGTCACCGGCTGCGCCGTCGCGATCGCCCAGACCGGGACCGTGGTGCTGGACGGCGGCCGGGCGCAGGGCAGGCGCGCCCTCACCCTCCTCCCGGCCTACCATCTGTGCGTCGTGCAGGCCGAGCAGATCGTCGGAACGGTCCCGGAGGCCGTGGAGCGGCTCGACCCGGCCCGCCCGCTCACCTGGATCAGCGGGCCGTCCGCGACGTACGGCGTCGAGATGGTGCGGGCGGAGGGCATGCACGGCCCCCGGCACCTCGAGGTGCTGGTCGTCGAGGACTGACCCGGGCGCCGTTATCCGGCGCCCGCGAGGACGAGGTCGAGGCCGGCGGTGAACCGGGCGTCCCAGTCGACCGCGCGGTCGGCGCCGTCCTCCTCCGTGCCGCGGATCTCCAGGGCGGCGTGCCCGATCACGTAGCCGAGCAGCGTGTGCGCGGCGACGGCGGCGGACTCCTCGCGCACGCCGCCCCGCCGCAGCACCTCGCGCAGGGACGCGACGGTCGTGGCGAGCGCGACGGGGTTGCGCCGGGTGACCACGAGCGGGAGCACGCCCGCGTGCGCCAGGAGCCGGGCGCGGTAGTCGCCGGCCCAGGAGCGCAGGACGTCCCGCCATGACCCCGCGGCCGCGCCGGTGTCGGCGGGGGCGGACGCGACGTGCGCGACGAGGCCGTCCAGCAGCTGCTCCTTGCCGCGGGGGAGGTGGTGGTAGATCGCCATCGCCTCGACCTCCAGGGCGTCGCCGAGACGGCGCATGGTGAGGCGGCCGAGTCCCTGGCCGTCGACGATCTGCAGGGCCGCCTCGGTGATGCGCTCGATGGACAGCGGCGCGCGGTTCTGGGCGTTGATGCTGGGCTGCCTGACCATGGGGGCAAGCGTACGGGGGTCCGCCGACATGATCGGGGATGCCGCGGGGACCTGCGCGGGGACATCGCGACCCGGTGTTACCTTACTGTGTAAAGGCGCCGACTTCGGTGTCCGGCGTCACACTCGGCGACCGGCGCGCGTACGCTGGCCTCCATCGTGACGATGAAGATCGTGAGCTTGAGGAGTATCGCCATGCCGCTGATCCGCAGGGTGGGCAAGGACGTCGCGGAGCAGTACGAGGCCGACGAGCGGCTGGCCGCCGACTACGACGCGCGCATCGCGGCCGCCTCCGAGGCCGAGCGCGCCCTGCGCGACGCCCAGGGCGCCGACGCGTCCGGGACGGGGCTGCACGAGCTGACCATCGCCTTCGACAAGGCCCTGACCGAGGCGCTCGCCGCGGCCGAGGCGGCCGAGCGGGTCGCCATGGGCCCGAAGGTCTACGTGTCCGAGGCGCAGGACGCCACGGCGCGCCGCGCCGCGGAGATCGCGCGCCGCAAGGCCAAGGCGCGCCCGTCCGTGCGGCCGTGGACCGACGAGGTCGACCGGCTGCGCACCGCGCGCGAGGCGCACCGGCTGAGCTTCCGGACCCGTCCCGCCGCGGCCGTCTGAGCGGGCGCCGCCGGCGGCCGGGGGGCCGCGGCGGCGGCCCGGGACCACGTGTGACGACGTGGGACGACACAGCACCACCGAGTGGCACCGGCCACCGAACTTTGAGAGTCTGCCCTCTCGGGGAACGCCGGGGCGGCCCGCGCCGCCCGCCGCGAGCTCGCGGCGGGCGCGGGACGCGCTCCGGCGGAGAGGGCGCTGGTGCCCTGGACGCGGGGGGAAGTCACGTGGAGCGCACGCCGCCGGACCGGTGCCGCGTACTCGAGTCCTACCAGGACGGGACGCGGGCGATCCGTGCGCTGGCGTCGGCGGTCGAGGACTGGGACGTGCCGACGCCGTGCGCCGACTGGCAGCTGATTGACCTGGCCGGGCACCTGCGGTGCGTGGCGGAGAACTTCCTGGAGTACCTGCAGGACGCGCCGGACAGCCGGCTGGCCAAGCTGTTCGCGCAGGACGCGGCGTCGGCGGTGCTGATCCGCCAGCAGGCGCGGCAGAACGCGGCGGAGCTGGCGGTGCTGCCGCCGGAGCCGGGCCCGGAGCGGATCACGGCGTTCTCCGTCTCCGCCGGGGCCTACGCCGACCTGATGCCCGACATGTGGGACCGCACCCACCTGATCTACCGCGGCACCAAGTACACCGTCGGCGACCACGCGGGCGCGGCCTGCGTGGAGTGGCACCTGCACGCCTGGGACATGGCCCGCGCGATCGGCGCCGACTACCGGCCGCGCGACCCCGAGGTGCTGGTGTCGGCGTGGCACTGGGGGGTCCCGCACCTGCCGCTGGCCTCGGGGGACGCGTGGGAGTCGGTGCTGCGGTCCTCGGGCCGGGCGCCGAACTGGCCGGACCCCGTTGAGGGGCCCGGCCGGTCGCGGGGCGGGCGGCAGCGCAACGCGCGGCAGGGCGTCAGACGCCCTCCGGCCTCCTCGGGTGGCGCCGCAGGTAGACCGTCCAGGTGACCACGCAGCACAGCGCGTAGAAGGCGATGAACGCGATGTAGGCGGCGTCGCCGGTGCCGGAGTCCAGGAACGACTGGCGGAAGGCGACGTTGACCAGCACGCCGCCGAACGCGCCGATCGCGCCGGCGATCCCGATGAGCGCGCCGGACAGCCGCCGCGCCTCGTGCTGGGCGGCGTCCGCGTCCTCGCCCCCGGCGATCCGCAGCCGCGCCTTCGCCTGGAAGATCGCCGGGATCATCTTGTAGGTGGACCCGTTGCCGACGCCGCTGAAGCCGAACAGCAGGACGAATCCGGTGAGGAACAGCGCGAGCGAGCCGCTGCGGGAGGCGATGAGCACCAGCACCGCCGAGACGGCCATGGCGACGAAGTTCCAGAACGTGACCTTGGCGCCGCCGATCCGGTCGGCGAGCCGGCCGCCGACGGGGCGGATGAGCGAGCCGAGCAGCGGGCCGAGGAAGGTCAGGTAGGCGGCCTTCACCGGGGTGTCGAAGTCGGCCTTGAACTGCACCTGCAGCACCTGCCCGAACGCGAACCCGAACCCGATGAACGACCCGAACGTGCCGATGTACAGCAGCGACATGATCCAGGTGTGGGCGTCGCTGCACACGTCCCGCATCGCCCGCTTCTCGTTGCGGGCCTGCGAAAGGTTGTCCATGTAGAGGGCGGCGCCGAGCGCGGCGAGGACGATGAACGGGATGTAGATGCCGGCGACGAGGCCGGGGTGGCCCTTGCCCGCCGTGGCGAGCACCAGGAGCCCGACGAGCTGGACGACGGCGACGCCGAGGTTGCCGCCGCCCGCGTTGATCCCGAGCGCCCAGCCCTTGAGCCGCTGCGGGTAGAACGCGTTGATGTTGGCCATCGACGAGGCGAAGTTGCCGCCGCCGACGCCCGCGATCGCGGCGAGGACCAGCAGCGTGGAGAAGGACACGCCCGGCTTGATCAGGAACGCGGCGAGCACCGCCGGGACGAGCAGCAGCGACGCGCTGACGACCGTCCAGTTGCGTCCGCCGAACCGGGCGACGGCGAAGGTGTAGGGGACCCGCAGCACCGACCCGACCAGCGCCGGGACGGAGGTGAGCAGGAACTTGCCGGCCGGGTCGATGCCGTAGGCGGGGCCGAGGAACAGCACGACCACCGACCACATCGTCCAGACCGAGAAGCCGATGTGCTCGGAGAAGATGGACATGACGAGGTTGCGGCGGGCGACGCGGGAGCCGGTCGCGGCCCAGAACTCCGGCTCCTCGGGCCGCCAGTCGTCGATCCGGCGGCCCCTGAGCGGGCCGCCGCGCTCGGTCCGCGCGGCTTGGGTGGTGACGGTCATCGTGTCTCCCTGTGGTCTGTGTCGCGGCACGACCGTAGGAGCGCGCGGTTTCGTGCTTGTGCAGCCGGTGATGCAACGGTGATAACTCCACTGCACAGCGTGGCCTCGCCCGATGTGAGACGGGTGGGGCCGCTCCCGCCGGGGTAGACAGTGATCGCGGCGCGGCGGGGGGAGGAGAACAGGACCGATGGCGACCTGCGAGGTCTGCGGGAACGACTACGCGATGGCGTTCGAGGTGCACGCGCAGGGCAGCGTGCACACCTTCGACTCGTTCGAGTGCGCGATCACCCGGATGGCGCCGATCTGCGAGCACTGCGAGTGCCGGATCCTCGGGCACGGTGTGGAGGTGGACGGGCGGTTCTACTGCGGCGCCCACTGCGCGCGCGCCGCCGATCCGGTGGGCGCCCGCCTCATCCAGGACGCCGCGCCGGTGTAGGCGCGGCGCGTCCGGCCGGCGGGGCGGCCCGCCATCGGCGCGACTGGTGAGCGGTGCGGTCGGCGGGCGGTGCGGTCGGCGGGCGGTGCGGTCAGCGGGCCGTGCCGAACGCGGGCTCCCGGCCGTCCTCCAGGTAGACGGGGCGGCCGTCGGCGAGGGCGCGCAGGCTGGGCTCCATCCGGCGCGACACGTGCGCGGGCGACAGCTCGGGGATCTTCTCCGGCGCGACCAGGACGTGGTCGGACAGCTCGTCGGGCGGCAGCCGGATGGCCTCGAGCTCGGCGTCGGTGATGGCGCCGCCGAAGACGAACACGTTGACCGAGTCGACGCCGTCGTCGCGCGGGGAGCCCCAGTCGACGCAGACCAGGCCGTCCAGGCGGGGGACGAACCCGAGCTCCTCCCGGCATTCGCGGACGCACGCCGCGAGCGGGGACTCGTCGGTCTCGATGACCCCGCCCGGCAGGAACCAGCCTTCGCTGTAGGTGGGCTTGACCAGCAGGACCCGCCCGAGGTCGTCCAGGAGCAGGGCCGCCGCGGCGCCGCGGGAGCGCGGCAGCGAGGCGTAGTAAGCAAGGTCGGGCATGTACCGAGATTAGGCCGGATGGCCGTCGGGTGATCCGCGGGGCGGCGGGGCGGGGACCGCATTTTCCGCGAGATCGCCGGGCCGCCAGTGAATCCGGTTCGGTATTCGGCCGGTCGGTGACGAATGGACCCTGACAATCGCCGACAACGCTTGACACGCGATCGTCAACCTCTGTCCGGGGTGCCCGCGGTGCGCGCCTGACCTTGACGGATGTGCGGCGTGAACCGCATTTAACGCCCGGGTCACACGTGGGACCCGAGCGCGAAACGGCGCCGCCGGACTCTTCAGCCATGACCGGGACTCCTACGCATTGTCCGTACTGCGCCCTGCAATGCGGGATGAACCTCGACGGCGCGCCGGGTTCCGCGGGCTCCCCGGTGCGGGTGACGCCGCGCGACGACGTGCCCGCGAACCGGGGCGGGCTGTGCCAGAAGGGCTGGACCGCCGCCGAACTGCTCACCGTCCCGGACCGCCTGACCACGCCGATGATGCGCCGATCCCGAGACGCGCCGCTGGAACCGTGCAGCTGGGACGAGGCGCTCGACCGCGTCGCCGCCGAGATCGGGCGGCTGGCCGCCGAGCACGGGCCGGACGCCGTCGCGGTGTTCGGCGGCGGCGGGCTGACCAACGAGAAGGCGTACCAGCTGGGCAAGTTCGCCCGGGTCGCGCTGCGGACGTCGCAGATCGACTACAACGGGCGGTTCTGCATGTCGTCGGCCGCCGCGGCGTCCGGCCGGGCGTTCGGGATGGACCGCGGGCTGCCCGGCCCGGTCACCGACCTGGCGGAGTCCGGCGCCGTCCTGCTGGCGGGCGGGAACCCCGCCGAGACGATGCCGCCCTTCATGCGGCACCTCATCGAGATGCGGGAGGGCGGCGGCGCGCTCATCGTGATCGACCCGCGCCGCACCGCGACGGCGCGCCAGGCCGACCTGCACCTGCAGCCGGCGGCGGGCACCGACATCGCCCTCGCCAACGGGCTGCTGCACCTGGCGATCGCCGAGGGCCTCGTCGACGAGGACTACATCGCGGCGCGCACGACCGGGTTCGAGGCCGTCCGGACGGTCGTGAACGCGTACTGGCCGGACCGGGTGGAGCGCATCACCGGCGTCCCGGTGCCGAGCATGCGCGAGGCGGTCCGGCTGCTGGCCGGCGCCGGCCGGGCCCACGTGCTGACGGCGCGCGGCTCCGAGCAGCACGCGCGCGGCACCGACATGGTCAGCGGCTTCATCAACCTGGCGCTGGCGCTCGGGCTGCCGGGCCGTCCCGGCTCGGGCTACGGCTGCCTGACCGGGCAGGGCAACGGGCAGGGCGGGCGCGAGCACGGCCAGAAGGCCGACCAGCTGCCCGGCTACCGGAAGATCGACGACCCGGCGGCGCGCACGCACGTCGCGGCCGTGTGGGGCGTGGACCCGGACGCGCTGCCGGGGCCGGGCCGGTCGGCGTACGAGCTGCTGTCGGCGCTCGGCACCGCGGGCGGCCCGAAGGCGATGCTGCTGTTCGGGTCGAACCCGGTGGTGTCGGCGCCGCGCGCGTCGTCGGTCGAGGAGCGGCTCGGCGCCCTCGACCTGCTGGTGGTGGCGGACTTCGTGCCTTCGGAGACCGCGCGGCTCGCCGACGTGGTGCTGCCCACGGCGCAGTGGGCCGAGGAGTCCGGCACGATGACGAACCTGGAGGGCCGGGTGCTGCGGCGGCGCCGCGCGGTCGGCCCGCCGGACGGCGTCCGCACCGACCTGGAGATCATCGCGGCTCTCGCCGGGCGGCTCGGCGCGCCGGGGGAGTGGAGCACCGACTCCGAGCGGGTGTTCGGCGAGCTGCGCCGCGCGAGCGCCGGCGGCATCGCCGACTACTCGGGCATCACCTACGAGCGGATCGAGGCGGAGGGCGGGGTGTTCTGGCCCTGCCCGGGGGAGGACCATCCCGGCACGCCGCGTCCCTATCTGGACCGTTTCCCCACACCGGACGGGCGGGCCCGGTTCACGGCGGTCGAGCACCACGGCCCGGCCGAGGACGTCGACGCCGACTACCCGCTGTACCTGACGACCGGGCGGGTCCTGGCGCAGTACCAGTCGGGCGCGCAGACCCGCCGGGTCCGGGCGCTCGCGGACGCGGCGCCGGGCCCGTTCGTGGAGCTGCATCCCGACCTCGCCGAGCGGCTCGGCGTCGAGGACGGCCAGGACGTGAAGGTGGAGAGCCGCCGGGGCGCGGCCACGGCGGCGGCGCGCGTCACGGACGCGATCCGCCGCGACACGGTGTTCATGCCGTTCCACTGGGCGGGGGAGGGGCGCGCGAACCTGCTGACCAGCACCGCGCTCGATCCGGTCTCGCGAATGCCGGAGTTCAAGGTGTGCGCCGTCCGGATTTCGGCGTGAGCGCCTTTTAACACGGCGGTGACAAAGGAGACCCAACCGTGAAACGGCCCCTTCGCAGACTCGGTCCCATGAACATCGGGGACGGACCGGCGGCACCGGCCACCGCACGAACCTTACAACGTCAAGGCGCCGGGTCGAGGGCGTTGACCGCCCTGCTCCCGGCCGGAAGGTCCCCGCACGCGACTCGCCCGGAGGTTGCCGTCCGATGAGCATCACGTCCGAAACGACGATCACGAGGCGTCCCGCCGAAGCCGCGGCCCGCTGGTTCGACATCTGCTCCTACACCGACCTGATCCCCGAGCGCGGCGCCTGCGCGATGCTGGACGGCACGCAGGTCGCGGTCTTCCGCGCCTTCGACGGGACCCTGTACGCGCTGGCGAACCTGGACCCGTTCAGCGGCGCCTACGTGCTGTCGCGGGGCATCCTCGGCACCCGCGACGGCACCCCGACGGTCGCCTCGCCCATGTACAAGCAGGTGTTCGACCTGCGCACCGGGGTCTGCCTGGACGATCCGCGGGTGGCGGTGCCGACCTTCCCGGTCCGCCGCGCGGCCGGCGGCGACCGCGTGGAGGTGGCGCTCACCGATGAGCACCGACAGTGAGCCGCTGGCCGGGTTCGCCGTCGGGGTGACCGCGGCCCGCCGCCACGAGGAGCTCGCGACGCTGCTGGAGCGGCGCGGCGCGCGGGTGGTGCCGGCGCCCGCGATCCGCCTCGTCCCGCTGTCCGACGACGCCGAGCTGCTGGAGGCGACGCGGGCGTGCCTGGAGCGGCCGCTCGACCACGCCGTCGTCACGACCGGGATCGGCTTCCGGGCGTGGCTGGAGACGGCCGACGGCTGGGGCCTGCGCGACGCCCTCATCGGGGCGCTCGTCGGCGCCGACATCGTCGCGCGCGGCCCGAAGGCGCGCGGCGCGATCCGCTCGGCCGGGCTGCAGGAGCGCTGGTCCCCGGACTCGGAGGGCTGCGCCGAGGTGATCGCGCACCTGCTGGAGAAGGACCTGGCGGGCGCCCGGGTGGCGGTCCAGCTCTACGGGGAGCGGCAGCCGGAGCTGACCGCCGCGCTGCGCGCGGCCGGCGCCGAGGTGATCGAGATCCCCGTGTACCGGTGGGCGCGCGCCGAGGACGGGACGCCGCTGCGGCGGCTCGTCGGGCAGGCCGTCGCCGGCACCGTCGACGCGATCACCTTCACCAGCGCGCCCGCGGTCACCGCGACCCTCGCGGTGGCGGCCGAGGACGATCTGGAGGAGCCGCTGCTGGAGGCGCTGCGCACCCAGGTGGTCGCGGCGTGCGTCGGGCCGGTCACCGCCCGGCCGCTGGTCGAGCGGGGCGTGCCGACCGTCCAGCCGGAACGGGCCAGGCTCGGCGCGCTGGTCCGGGCGCTGGCGTCGGAGCTGCCGCGGCGGCGCGCCCGGCTGCTGTCGGTGCGCGGGTCGGCGCTGGAGCTGCGCGGGCACGCCGTGGTGCTGGACGGGCAGTTGCGGCCGATCGCGCCCGCGCCGATGGCGATACTGCGGGCGCTGGCACGCAAGCCGGGGCACGTGGTGTCGCGTGCGGAGCTGTGCGGGGTGCTGCCGAGCCGGCTGGTCGTGAGCGGCTCGCCGTGGTCGCGGGAGGCGCGGCCGCAGGCCGACGAGCACGCGGTGGAGATGGCGGTGGCGCGGCTGCGGCGCGGTCTCGGCCGCCCCGGGATCGTCGAGACGGTCGTCAAGCGCGGCTACCGGCTGGCGTGCGACCCCCGGCTGGTCGACCGGCTCGCGGCGGGCGCCGGTGGCTGACGGGCACCCCGCGCTGCTGGCCGTCGCGCACGGCACCCGCGATCCGGCGGGTCCCGCCGTCGTGCGGGAGCTGCTGGACCGGGTCCGGGAGCGGCGCCCGTGGCTTCGTGTGGCGGAGGCGTACGGCGAGCTCGTGTCGCCGTCGCTGGAGGAGGCCGCCGCCGCCCTCGGCGAGGCCGGCGCCGGCGGCCCGGTGGTCGTCGTGCCGCTGCTGCTGGGGCGCGGCTACCACGCACTGATCGACATTCCCGAACGCGCCGGGCGGCTCCTGCCCGGTGCGGTGACGGCGCGTCCCCTGGGCCCGGACGCGCTGCTCGCCGACGCGCTGGCCGGACGACTCGGCGCGATGCCGTCCGTCCGGCGCGGCGACGGGGGCCCGCCGTGCCCGCAGGACACCGTCGTCCTCGGCGCGGCGGGCTCCGCCGACCCGTCGGGGGCCGCGGACGTGCGGGCGGCGGCGCGGCTGCTGGCGCGGCGGCTGGGGCGGCCCGTCCCGCACGGGTTCGTGGCCGCCGGCGGGCCCGCGCTGGAGGAGGTCGTCGCGCGGCGGCGGCGCCGCGGCGCCGCCCGCGTGGTCGTGGCGTCGTACCTGCTGGCGCCCGGCCGGTTCCTGGACCGGATGCACGAGTGCGGCGCGGACGCGGTGACCGAGCCGATCGGGGCGCACGACGCGGCGGCCCGGCTGGTCCTGCGGCGTTACGACGAGGCGCGGTCGCGCATGGGGGAGCCCGCCTCCGCGCGCTGAGGCGCCTGGAGCCGCAGGGCCTCGGCCTCGACCTGCGGGGTGACGACCCGTTCGCGCGACGCCGCTCCCCGCGCGGGCGCATCGGGCCGCGGAGGGGCGTCGTCCCGTGCGGGGGCGGTGAACCGGTCGTCGTGGTGGGCGAGGACGCGCAGCAGCATCGCCCTGAACAGCCGCCGCTCGTCGGGTGACAGGGGCTCGAACAGGAGCTCGTTGAGGCGGACGCGGGCGTCCAGGCACTCCTCGAGGTACGCGCGGCCGTCGTCGGTGGCCTCCAGCGCGTACCGCCGCCGGTCCGCGGGGTCGCGGCGGCGCCGGACGTGCCCGGCCTCCTCCAGCGCGTCCACAATGCCGACGAGATCGCCGGCGTCCATGCGCAGCCGCTCGGCGACCTCCCGCTGCGACAGCGGACCCGTCCGCGCGACGCACCACAGCACCAGCAGTTGCGGCATGCGCGGCTGGCCGGGGAACATCCGCGCGCCGGTGCGGCGGACGAGCCGCACGGTCTCGTACATCAGGTAGGTGGGCGAGTCGTACATGGGGTCGGCCTGCTCCGTCACGTCCCGCTCCTCCAGGTCATGTGAGAGACCTAATCTCTCTTGACGTGAGAGATAGGTTACTCCTACCGTTGGAAAGCCCAAAATATGGGCGCATGTCTCCAGCTGAGGGAGGGCCCATGCCGGACGGGGGACCCGCCGTCGAGGTCGACGGCCTGATCAGGAAGTTCGGCGACGTGGAGGCGGTGCGGGGGATCGGCTTCACCGTGGCCCCGGGGGAGATCTTCGGGTTCCTCGGCCCGAACGGCGCCGGCAAGTCCACCACGATCAACATGCTCTGCACGCTGCTGAAGCCCACCGCCGGGCGCGCGCTGGTCGCCGGGTTCGACGTGGTGACCCAGCGCGACACGGTCCGCCGCAACATCGGCCTGGTGTTCCAGGACCCCACGCTGGACGGCTACCTGACGGGCGAGCAGAACCTGCGCTTCCACGCCGAGCTGTACGGGGTGCCGCGGGCCGTGGCCGGCGACCGCATCCGGCAGGTGCTGGAGATGGTCGGGCTCTGGGACCGGCGCGCGGACCTGGTGCAGACCTACTCCGGCGGCATGAAGCGCCGGCTGGAGATCGCGCGCGGCCTGCTGCACTCGCCCCGCGTGCTGTTCCTGGACGAGCCGACGGTCGGCCTCGACCCGCAGACCCGCGCGTCCATCTGGGACTACATCCGCCAGCTGAAGGACGCCGAAGAGATCACGATCTTCATGACGACCCACTACATGGACGAGGCCGAGTTCTGCGACCGGATCGCGATCATGGATTCGGGGCGGATCGTCGCGCTGGACACCCCGGAGGCGCTCAAGGCGGGCGTCGGCAAGGACCGGGTCCGCATCCAGACCGCCGACGACGAGGCCGCGATCGCCGCGCTGCGGGAGCGGTTCGACCTGGAGGCCGGCATGTCGGAGGGCGCCGTCGCCTTCTCGGTGGCCTCCGGCGAGGCGTTCGTGCCGCGGCTGTTCGCCGAGCTCGGCGTGCCGATCCGGTCGGTGAGCGTGTCCCGGCCGTCCCTGGACGACGTCTTCATGTCCTTCACCGGCTCGACGATCCGCGATGCCGAGGCCGGTACCGGCGACAGGATGCGCATGGCGATGCGCATGGCGAGGAGATGAGATGACGAGTTCGACGCGGGAGGGCGCGCCCGGGGCGGCGCCCGTCGCCGACGTGGTGCGGGTCCGGGTGCCCGAGCCGGGGCTGCGGCAGGACGTGCGCGCGGTGAAGATCGTCCTGCACCGGGAGCTGATCCGGTTCTGGCGCGACAAGCTGCGGATGGTGTCGGGGCTCGTCCAGCCGGTGCTGTGGCTGCTGGTCATGGGCACCGGCCTGTCCAACCTGATGGCCAGCGGCGGCGCGCACGGCGACATCGACCTCAAGACGTTCATCTTCCCCGGCGTGTGCGCGATGTCGGTGATGTTCACCGCGATGTTCTCCGCCGGGTCGATCGTGTGGGACCGCGAGTTCGGCTTCCTGCGCGAGATGCTCGTCGCCCCCGTCAGCCGCAGCTCGATCGTGATCGGCAAGTGCATCGGCGGGGCGCTGGTGGCGACCCTGCAGGGCGCGGTGATCGTCGCGCTGGCCGGGCTCGCCGGGGTGCCCTATGACCCCGTCCTGATCCTGGAGCTGCTGGGGCTGATGTTCCTGGGCGCGTTCGCGCTCACGGGGTTCGGCGTGATGATGGCCGCGCGGATCAAGCAGATGCAGTCGTTCTTCGGCCTCATGCAGATGGCGATGATGCCGATGATGTTCCTGTCCGGAGCGCTGTACCCGCTGAACGGCCTGCCGACGTGGCTGACCGTGCTGACCCGGTTCAACCCGCTCACCTACGCCGTCGACCCGCTGCGCCAGGCGGTCTTCTCGCATCTGGACCTGACGCCGGCGCTGCGGCGCACCTTCGACCCGGGGGTCACCTGGAACGGGTGGGTCGTCCCGGTCTGGCTGGAGATCGTCATCGTGGTGGGGATGGGCGTCGGCCTGATGGGCGTCGCGATCCTCGAGTTCCGGCACACGGACTGAGCGGAGCCTTCAGAACACTCACCGAAATACCGTCGTCACGGTGCGTGGTGCACCATACTGAGCGCGGCCACGAAGAGAGTTCGGTCGGACGCGAAGGGTGACGGTGAACAGGTGAACGGGCATCGGACGATGATGCGTGGGACGGCGGCGGTCGCCGCCGTCCTCGCGGCGGTCACGGTTCCGGCGGTCGGGTCGGCGCCGGCGCGGGCGGCGGACCGGACGCCGGACCGCGCGGCGGGCGCGCCGGCGGGACTGCGGATCACGCGGTTCCTGGGGGAGCGGCGGCTGCCGCACCTGATGAAGTTCCAGGGCACGACGGTCGGCGGCCTGTCGGGCATCGACCGCGACCCGCGCACCGGCGACTGGTACATGGTCTCCGACGACCGGTGGCGGTACGACCCGGCCCGCTTCTACACCGGCCGCGTGGACATCGACCGGCGCACGGGCCGGTTCGCCGGCGTGCGGATCACCGGCGCGCACACGCTGACCGGCCCGGACGGCAAGCCGTACCCGGGGTTCGGCAAGCCCCGCTCGGTCGACCCGGAGTCGATCCGCTTCGACCCGAGCCGCCACCGGGTGCTGTGGGGCAACGAGGGCGACCGGCCCGACGAGACCCACCAGGTGCCGCTCGCGCCGCTGACCGTCCAGTGGGCGGGGCGGGACGGCCGGTACCGGGGCCTGCTGCCGCTGCCGAAGGACCTCCGCCTCACCACCGGCCACCGCGGGCCGCGCCGCAACTTCGGCATGGAGGCGCTCGCGATCGCGCCGCACACGATCGCCGGGATGGTCGAGGGGCCGCGCTACGAGGACGGCGCGCTGCCGACGGTGGAGCACGGCGCCGTGACCAGGCTGACGATGTGGAGCCGCGGCGGGAAGGTGCGGGCGCAGTACGCCTACCCGGTGGACCGGCTGCCGGCCGCGCCCGTCCCGGCGGGCGGCGTCGCCGACAGCGGCGTGTCGGAGATCCTGGCGGTCGACGACCACCGCTACCTGGCGCTGGAGCGGTCGTGGCTGCAGGGCGTCGGTTACAAGATCAAGCTGTACGAGTTCGACACCCGCGGCGCGACGGACGTGCTGGCGCGCCGCGGCCTGGCGAAGGGCCGCGCGTACCGGACCGTCCGCAAGCGGCTCGTCGCCGACCTCGGCCGGTACGCCTCCCCGGCGCAGAACCTGGAGGGCATGGGCTGGGGCCCGGAGCTGAGGTCGGGGGAGCGGACGCTGGTGATCTGCTCCGACGACAACTTCGACGCCCAGGAGGTCACCCAGTTCCTGGCCTTCGCGGTGCGGGGCCGCTGACCGCGCGGCACCCGGGAGACGACGGCGCCCGCCGGATCAGCGGTGATCCGGCGGGCGTCGTGTCGGCGACGTGGCGTGCGGGCTATGCGGCCTGCGTGTCAGACGGCGAAGTCCAGCAGCGGGCGGGCGTTGCTGGGGTGCCGCAGCTTGGACAGCGACTCCTTCTCCAGCTGGCGGATCCGCTCGCGGGTCAGGCCGAGGGCCTTGCCGATCTCGTCGAGCGTGCGCGGCGTCCCGTCGTACAGCCCGAACCGCATCGCCATGATCTTGGCTTCGCGGGGCGACAGGATGTCGAGGGTGCGGCGCAGCTGGTCGGCCATCAGCTGGCGGTCGACCAGCTCGGACGCCTCGGGGCTGTCGGTGTCCTCGATGAGGTCGCCGATGCGGGTCTCGCCGTCCTCGCCGATGGTGGAGTCCAGGCTGATCGGCTGGCGGCTGGTGCGCAGCAGCTCGCGGACCTGCTCGGGGCTCTTGTCCAGCTCGACCGCCAGCTCCTCGGGGGTGGGCTCGCGGCCGAGCCGCTGGTGCATGTCGCGCTCGACGCGGCTGAGCTTGCTCAGCATCTCCAGCACGTGCACGGGCAGCCGGATGGTGCGGGCCGAGTCGGCGAAGCCGCGCTGGATCGCCTGCCGGATCCACCACATCGCGTAGGTGGAGAACTTGTAGCCCTTGGAGTAGTCGAACTTCTCCACGGCGCGGATCAGGCCGAGGTTGCCCTCCTGGACGACGTCCAGCAGCGACAGCCCGCGGTCGGAGTACTTCTTGGCGACCGACACCACGAGGCGCAGGTTGGCCTCCAGCATGTGGGCCTTGGCGCGGCGCCCGTCGGCGGCGACCCACTCCAGGTCGGCGCGCACCCGCGGGGTCAGCTGCTCGGTCTCCAGCTTGTGCTCGGCGTACAGCCCGGCCTCGATGCGCTTGGCCAGGTCGACCTCCTGCTCGGCGGTGAGCAGCTGGCGGCGGCCGATCGCCTTGAGGTAGGTGTGCACCGAGTCGCCCATGGTGGTCGACTGGTCGTCCAGGTCGGCGGGGGAGTCGGCGGCCTCGACCTCGGTGACGTCGAACCCCTCCTCGGGGACGTCGGCGTCGCCCGCGCCGGACCGGCCGCCGTCCTTGGCGGCGCCCTTGCGGGTCCGGCCGCCGGTCTTGGCGCCGGTCCCGGCGGCGGCGCGCTTCTTGGCCGCGCCGGGGGTGGCCCGGGCGGCCTCGCCGCCGTCGTGGTCGGCGGCCGCGGCCATCCGGCGGGCGGTGTCGGGCTCGCCGGCCAGGCTGATGCCGGCCTCCGACAGCTCGCGCAGGATGGAGCGGCCCTGCGCCGGGCTGAGGCCGGCGCTCTCGAAGGCTCGCCTCACCTCGTCGAGCGAGAGGCGCCCTTGGGCGCGGCCGCGCTTCAGGAGGTCGTCGAGCGCGGGGCTCGCCGACTCCGTGAGCGGGGTCTCGATAGCGCTTCGCGGCATGGGGGCACCCCTCTCCCTTCGGTGTGTGGATGCGGCGCGGATGGTCGTTCGCTGCAGGCGCACGCATATACGGGAACGTCGCACGGGCGGGCCGTTGTTCCCGGCGCCGCGGATCGGCGCTCCCGGCGGGGGATCGTGAGGGGAACGATCCAGGGGGTCGTGGTGCCCGGTCGGCGGCGTTTCACACCGTGCGAGACGCTCCAGCCTGACCTTACTGCGTAAAGGGCGTGGGCTGTGACAATGTGACGAATGCCACTATGCTCCCGGCTCTTTCGGCCGCAACGTCCCCCCATACCGTGCGATGACGCGTTCCCGCAGTTCAGGGTCGTCGCGGGGGACCGGTTCGAGGAAGACCTCGTCGATCTCCTCATGCGCGTCCCGCAGTTCCCGCGACATCCGGACGCAGGCGCGCTCGACGTCGCCGGCGGTGAGCGCGTCGCGGAAGTCCAGCCGCGCACAGACCAGGACGCGGTCGGCGCCGACCGTCATGGTGATGATGTCGACGACCCATTCCACCTCGGGCGCGGCGTACAGCCGGGCGCGGACGTCGTCGACCATCCGCGGGTCGGCCTGGTTGCCGATCAGCAGGTTGAGGTTGATGCGGCCGAGAATCAGCGCGACGGCGGTGAGCAGGACGCCGATGAGGAACGACCCGACGCCGTCCCAGACCGGCGAGCCGGTGAGCTGGTGCAGGCCGAGCCCGCCGAAGGCCAGCAGCAGGCCGACCAGCGCGGCCGAGTCCTCCAGCAGGACGCTGATCGCGGTGGGTTCGTCGGTGCGGCGGATGTAGCCGAGCAGCGGCAGCCGCTCCTCGCGGGCCGCCGCGCGGGTCTGCCGGAGGGCCTGCTGCCAGGAGATCCCCTCCAGGACGAACGCCACCGCCAGGACGATGTACCCGATCAGCGGGTCGGTCTCCTCCTTGGACCTCGGGCCGGTGAGGGTCTGGATGCCCTGGTAGTAGGAGAACAGCGCGCCCATGCCGAAGATCGCGACGGCGACGAGCAGCGTCCAGATGTAGCGCTCCTTGCCGTAGCCGAACGGGTGCCGGCGGTCGGCGGGGCGGCCGCTGCGGCGCAGCCCGACCATCAGCAGGATTTCGTTGAAGGTGTCGGCGATCGAGTGCGCGGCCTCGGCGGCCATCGAGGCCGACCCGGTGACCAGCGCCGCGACGATCTTCGCGACGGCGATGCCCAGGTTGGCCAGGAACGCCAGCAGGACGGTCAGGCCGCTCTCGTTCTCCGGCTCCTCGCGCTCCTCGCCCATGCCGGTCGTCCTCCCCCGATCATCACGGTGCCATGCGCGGTGATCGTCCCGCCGCGCGCGGGGTCAGCCCTGGCGCAGGCGGGCGCGGTCGGGCTTGCCGGAGGCCAGCAGCGGGATCGCCGGGACCAGTTCCAGCTCGCGCGGCGCCGCGGCCGCGGGCATCGTCTTACGGACGAAGGCGCGCAGCTCGGGCAGGGCGGGGGGCTCGGCGGCGGGCACCACGACGGCGGTGACCCGCTCGCCCCACTCGGGGTCGGGGCGGCCCACCACGACCACGTCGCGGACCTTGGGGTGCCGCGACAGCGCGGTGGCGACCTCGCCGGCGACGATCTTCTCGCCGCCGGTGTTGATGACGTCGTCGATCCGGCCGCGGACGCGGAGCCGGCCGTCCTCCAGGGCGCCGAGGTCCTGGGTGACGAACCATTCGCCGTCCCGTACGGCTGCGGTCTGCTCGGGCCGCAGCCGGTAGCCGGTGAACAGCGACGGGCCGGCGAGGCGGATCCGTCCGTCGGCGCCGAGTTCGGCACGCATGCCGTCCAGGGGGATGCCGTCGTAGACGCAGCCGCCGCAGGTCTCGCTCATGCCGTAGGTGGTGAAGACCCGGCCGCCGCGGTCGCGGGCCTCGGCGAGCAGGCCGGGCGCGGCGGCGGCGCCGCCGAGGACGATCGCGCCGAGCCGGGACAGGTCGGCGCCGGCGTCCAGCAGGCGGCGCAGCTGGGTGGGGACCAGGGAGATGTGCACCCGCCCGGCGGCGGCGACGGCGCCGGTGTCGAAGCGGGGCGTGATGATCGGGTCGGTGCCGGCGAGCAGGGAGCGGACGAGGACCTGGACGCCGGAGATGTGGCTGGTGGGCACGCAGCACAGCCACCGGTCGCCGGGCGCGGCGTCGATGCGGGCGAGGGTGCCGGCGGCGGAGTGGCGCAGCGCGGCGGCCGACAGCTCGACGAACTTGGGGGCGCCGGTGGAGCCGGAGGTGGCGATCAGCACGGCGGTGCCGCCGGTGAGCGGGGTGCGCTCGCCGACGGCGTGGTGGCGGGTGAGGCCGTCCTCGGTCTCGACGGCGTCGGGCGCCAGCGCGTCCAGCATCGCCTCCAGCGCGGGCGCGGGCAGGCCGGGGGAGAGGGGGCAGACGGCGGGGCCGCCGTCGAGGGCGGCGGCGAGCGCCCGCAGCAGGCGGGGGCCGGGCGGGAGCACGACGGCGTGGAGGCGGCGATCCATGATCTCATCAGGGTAGGCGACCCCGCTGAACGCGTTCAAACCGCGGGGCGGTTGAATGGGCACCACCCGGATCGACGCGGGCCCCGACGGGAGAGGATCACATGGTCTCGGAGCTGTTCGACGCGGACGCCTGGAAAGAGGTCGAGGGGTTCGGCTTCACCGACATCACCTACCACCGGGCCGTGGACCAGGGCACCGTGCGGATCGCGTTCGACCGGCCGGAGGTGCGCAACGCGTTCCGCCCGCACACCGTCGACGAGCTGTACCGGGCGCTGGACCACGCGCGGATGTCGTCGGACGTCGGCTGCGTGCTGCTGACGGGCAACGGGCCGTCGCCCCGGGACGGCGGGTGGGCCTTCTGCTCGGGCGGCGACCAGCGCATCCGCGGCAAGGACGGCTACAAGTACGCCGAGGGCGAGACGGCGGAGTCGATCGACCCGGCGCGGGCGGGGCGGCTGCACATCCTGGAGGTGCAGCGGCTGATCCGCATGATGGGCAAGGTCGTGATCTGCGTGGTGCCGGGGTGGGCCGCGGGCGGCGGGCACAGCCTGCACGTGGTGTGCGACCTCACGCTCGCGAGCCGCGAGCACGCCCGGTTCAAGCAGACCGACGCCGACGTGGCGAGCTTCGACGGCGGGTTCGGGTCGGCGTACCTGGCGCGGCAGGTCGGGCAGAAGTTCGCCCGGGAGATCTTCTTCCTCGGCGACACCTACGACGCCGAGGCGGCGCACCGGATGGGGATGGTGAACGCGGTCGTCCCGCACGCCGAACTGGAGGCGACGGCGCTGGAGTGGGCCCGGAAGATCAACGGGAAGAGCCCGACGGCGCAGCGGATGCTGAAGTTCGCGTTCAACCTGATCGACGACGGGCTGGTGGGGCAGCAGGTGTTCGCCGGGGAGGCGACGCGGCTGGCCTACGGCACCGATGAGGCCGCCGAGGGGCGCGACGCGTTCCTGGAGAAGCGCGACCCGGACTGGTCAGGCCACCCGTGGTATTACTAAACGTTCGGCGTGCGATGTGGTCCGGAATAGTGTGATTCGTTAGGCAGGTCAGGGGGTCAGCGGGTGCGGGTCTTCGCCATCCCGATGCGGACGCGGTTCCGCGGTGTGACGCGGCGGGAGGGCGTGCTGTTCCAGGGCCCCGCCGGCTGGGGGGAGTTCTCGCCGTTCGCCGATTACGGCCCGGCCGAGTGCGCCCGCTGGCTGGCGGCGGCGCGGGAGGCCGCGCGCGAGGGCTGGCCGGCGCCGGTCCGCGACCGGGTGCCGGTGAACGTGACGATCCCGGCGGTCGGCCCGGAGCGGGCGTTCGAGATGACCAGGGCGTCGGGCTGCCGGACCGCGAAGGTGAAGGTCGCCGAGCGCGGCCAGGACGACGCCGACGACTTCGCGCGGGTGGAGGCCGTCCGCGACGCCATCGGGCCCGACGGGCGGGTCCGCATCGACGTCAACGGCGGCTGGGACGTCGACCACGCGGCGCGGATGATCCGGGCGCTGGACCGGTGGGAGCTGGAGTACGCCGAGCAGCCGTGCGCGACGCTGGAGGAGCTGGCGCGGGTGCGGCGGCTGGTGGACGTGCCGATCGCCGCGGACGAGTCGATCCGGCGCGCCGAGGACCCGCTGAAGGTGCGGGCGGCGGGGGCCGCGGACGTGGCGGTGCTGAAGGTGCAGCCGCTGGGCGGCGTGCGCGCGGCGCTGGAGGTCGCGGAGGCGTGCGGGCTGCCGGTGGTGGTGTCGAGCGCGGTGGAGACGTCGGTGGGGCTCGCGGCGGGCGTGGCGCTGGCCGCCGCGCTGCCCGAACTGCCCTACGCGTGCGGGCTCGGCACGCTGTCGCTGATGGACGGCGACGTCGTGCGCGATCCGCTGCGCGAGGTCGGCGGTGAGATCGAGGTGCGCAGGCCCGTGGTGGACGAGGAGGCGCTGGCCCGGTTCGCGGCGCCGGACCTGGAGCCGGGCTGGCGGGAGCGGGTCGTGGGCGCGCAGGGGTTCCTGCCGGGCCCGCCGATGGCCGGGGTGGGCAGGTGAACCCGGCGACGGCGCTGGCGACGGTGCTGGTCGACGAGCTGCTGCGGTGCGGGATGACGGACGCGGTGCTGGCGCCGGGGTCGCGGTCGGCTCCGCTGGCGCTGGCGTTGCACGCCGCCGAGGAGGCCGGCCGGGTCCGGCTGCACGTGCGGATCGACGAGCGGTCGGCGTCGTTCCTGGGTCTCGGGATGGCGAAGCGGTCGGGCCGTCCGGTGGCGCTGGTGTGCACGTCGGGGACGGCGGCGGCGAACTTCCATCCGGCGGTGGTGGAGGCGCACGAGTCGGCCGTGCCGCTGATCGTGATCACGGCGGACCGTCCGCCGGAGCTGCGCGACACCGGCGCGAACCAGACGATCGACCAGGTGAAGCTGTACGGGACGGCGGCGCGGTGGAGCACCGAGGTCGGCGTGCCGGAGAACCGTCCGGGGATGGTGGCGTACTGGCGGTCACTGGTGAGCCGGGCGTGGGGGCTGGCGCAGGCGCCGGTGCCGGGTCCGGTGCATCTGAACGCGGCGTTCCGCGAGCCGCTGATCCCCGACGGGGACGAGTCGTGGTGCGAGCCGCTGGACGGCGACGCGACCGGGGCGTGGACGAAGGTGCGGGCGGCGACGCCGGGGTCGGTGCTGCACGTCCCGCCGACGCGGCGCGGCGTCCTGGTGGTCGGCGACGGTGCGGTGAACGTCAAGCGGTACGTGGCGGCGGCGTCGATGGCCGGCTGGCCGGTGCTGTCGGAGCCGAACGGCAACGCCCGCTACGGCGACCACGCGCTGACCTCGCACCATTTCCTGCTGGGGATTCCGGAGTTCGTGGAGCGGCACCGTCCCGAGGTGGTGGTGACGCTCGGCAAGCCGGGGCTGTCGCGGCCGCTGCTGTCGCTGCTGCGGCGCGCCGAGGAGCACATCGTGCTGGCCCCGGACCTGGCGCACTGGCCGGACCCGGTCCGGTCGGCGACGCAGGTGGCGCCGGAGATCGAGATCCCGGTGGTGTCGGGCGACGACGCGTGGCTGAAGTCGTGGCGGTCGGCGGACCTGGCCGCCGCGGCGGCGGTCGACGCGGTGCTGGACGCCGTGCCGGAGGTGAGCGAGCCGCGGCTGGCGCGGGACCTGGTCGCCGCGATGCCGGGCGGGTCGCTGCTGTTCACCGCGGCGAGCATGCCGATCCGTGACCTGGACCAGGTGATGCGGCCGCGCCGCGGCATCAGGATCATGGCGAGCCGGGGGGCCAGCGGGATCGACGGGCTGGTCTCGACGGCGATGGGGGCGGCGCTGGCGCACAGCGGCCGCTCGTACGCGCTGCTCGGCGACCTGGCGTTCCTGCACGACCAGAACGGGCTGATCGTCGGCCCGTACGACCGCCGGCCGGACCTGGCGATCGTGGTGGTGAACAACGAGGGCGGCGGGATCTTCTCGCTGCTGCCGCAGGCGGCGCTGGCCGGGCCCTTCGAGCGGGTCTTCGGCACGCCGCACCAGGTGGACCTGGAGACGGTCGCGGCGGCGCACGGCGTCCCGTACCGGCGCCTGGAGGCGGCGGCGGACCTGCCCAAGGTGATCGCGGGGGAGGGGCTGCGGATCGTGGAGGCCCGCACCGACCGGAACGCGAACGCGGTGCTGCACGCGGAGATGCGCAAGGCGGCCCACGCCGCCGTCCGCGGCCTGTTCGGCTGAGCGCCCCTCGGCATCGGAGCCCGACGACGCCCTCCTGATCGACGACCCCTCCGATTGATTCAACCCTTAACTTACAATGTAAAGGCCCGGGGTCGGTTCAGTTTTCAACAGCAACACATAACCAACTACCACCACGACATCATCAGTCCGCAGATACCTGGTCAGCGTCGGCGGGGATGGCAAGGGTCGAGGTGGGGGCGGGTGTGGCGGCCGGCTGGGCCTTGAACGTGGGGCGGGCTCGCAGGCAGCGGAGCATCTCTTCGCCGTAGGGGAGGGCGCCGAACAGGCCCATGGCCGCCAGGAGCGTGATGCGCGTCCGGCGGGAGATCGGGTCGCGGTGCTTGAGGCGCAGACGGAAGTCGGGGCGGCCGTTCTGGCCGACGAGGGCGCGGGCCTGGTCCCAGTACATGACGGTGAGGAACCCGGTGGCCATGAGGGGGACGACCTCGAGGAGGCTGTGGATGTGCTGTTCGAGCGGGGTGACGCGGCGGCGCTCCTCGGCGTAGCTGACATCCCAGTAGGCGGTGGCGCCGTGGACGGTGAGGGCGGTACCGCAGGTGGCCAGGACGCCGGGGTTGACCTCGCAGAACAGGCCGAGGGCGAGCGGGACGCCGGCCTCGGCCATCATCAGGGAGTGGATGAGGGACTCGCGGGGTCCGGCGGTGGTCTCGATATGGGTCTTCTTGTGCCGGTGCCAGTCGGCGAGGCCGGCGCCGAGCCACAGCGGCAGGACGCCGCCGATGAGCCAACGGCGGGTGGCGGTCTCGACGCCGAGAGCACGGCGGACGTCGCGGGGACGGACCGTGGGGTCGGCGAGGGCGCGCAGGGCGGCCAGGTGCGGTGAGCGCAGTTTCATCGACGCTGCCTCCGGTGGGTTCGCGTGCTTGCGGCGCTACCCGTGAGGCGTCGCCGTACACCTGGGCCCCGCGGAGCCCGCGTGCGGCGGGTGGGGGCGGTCAGCCGAGGAGGCGCTCGCGGAGGGCGTCGGTGTCCTCGCCGGTCCAGCCGTGGCCGGTGAGCCAGCCCTCGGTGCCGCCGAACTCCTCGTCGATGCGGGCGAGGAGTTTCTCCATGATGGCGGCGTGGGGGAGGTGGCTGTCGGCGGGGCGGGAGTCCAGGTCGGTGGCGTAGGTGTCGCTGCCGCGCAGGCGGCGCAGGACGGCGTGGATGCGTTCGCCGGTCATGGCGTAGTCGGCGACGATGGCCTCGCGGGTGACGCCGGCGAGGTCGAGGGCGAGGGCGCAGACGACGCCGGTGCGGTCCTTGCCGGCCGCGCAGTGCACGAGGGAGGAGCCGTCGGTGCGGGTCATGACGCGCAGGGCGGCGGCGATGTTGTCGCCGCGGTCGCGGAGGTAGCCGAGGTAGTGGCCGGTGGAGCGGTCCAGCGCGGTGCCCTCGGTGGCGCGGTCCTGCCAGGGGAGGGCCTTGCCGACGTCGGCGCGCTCGGGGGTGTCGGCGGCGACGTCGGTGCGGCGGCCGCCTTCGGGGAACAGCGACAGCTGGTGGAGGGTGACGGAGGGGACGCGGGTGAGGGGGCCGGGGCCTTCGAGCCGGACCTCGGCGTCGCTGCGCAGGTCGATGACGTTCTTGAGGTGGTACTCGTCGAGGAGGACGCGGACGTCGGTGACGGTGAGGTCCTGGAGGTTGTCCGAGCGCAGGACGCGGCCGCGCCGGGTGGCGCCTCCGTCGGCGGTGGGGAGCCCGCCGAGGTCTCGGGCGTTGACGGCTCCGTCCAGGTCGATCCACCGCGTCGGTTCGCTCATGGCTTCTGACCCTATATGGACGTGATGGTCCGTCTTGGACGCAGGGTCGGGATCCGCGGGCCGTCCGGGGTCGGTCGCGGACTAGTCATGCGGGCGCCGCGTGGTCCCCTGGGGCGAGGGCGGATGAGGGGCAACCGGGACCTGGGAGCCAGACCGGGGTTGGCTCCCCAGCGTGGAGACGGCCCGGTGGCGGTCTCCGTAGCTTTGCGGAGCAGTTGGCGACCGACGATCCGATGGAGGAACCGATGCCCGCGATTCTCGACGCTCCGCCCGCTCGGGCGGCCGGCAGTGATTTCGCTCCGCTCGCGCGGCAGGTCCGCGCGAGCGGCCTGCTGGACCGGCGTCGCGGCTACTACGCGCGGGCGATCGGGCTGAACCTGGCCGGGACGGCGGCGGTGTGGGCGGCGATCGGGTGGGCCGGGGCGAGCTGGTGGGTGGTGCTGCTGGGGATTCCGCTGGCGGTGCTGTCGGCGCGGACGGGGTTCCTGGGGCATGACGCGGGGCACCGGCAGATCGCGCGGTCTGCGCGGGCGAACCGGTGGCTGGGGCTGCTGCTGGGGAACCTGCTGCTGGGGATGGGGCAGGGGTGGTGGACCGACAAGCACAACCGGCATCACGCGAATCCGAACCATGTCGGCAAGGACCCTGATGTGGGGGAGGGCGTTCTGGCGTGGACGGAGGGTCAGGCGGTGCGGCAGCGGGGGGTGCTGCGGTGGGTGGCGCGTCATCAGGCGGCGTTGTTCTTCCCGCTGCTGACGCTGGAGGGGCTGAACCTGAAGATCGGCAGTGTGCTGTTCCTGCGGGGCCGGTCGCGTCGGGATCAGCTGGTGGAGGGCGGGCTGCTGGCGCTGCACGCGGTGGGGTACCTGTCGCTGGCGTTCACGCTGCTGTCGCCGGGGAAGGCGATCGTGCTGATGGCGCTGCACCACGCGCTGTTCGGTGTGCATCTGGGGTCGGTGTTCGCGCCGAACCACAAGGGGATGGCGATGCCGGGTCCGGGTGAGCGGTGGGGGCATCTGCGTCGGCAGGTGCTGACGTCGCGGAACGTGCGGGGCAGCGTGGTGGTGGACTGGCTGATGGGCGGGCTGAACTACCAGATCGAGCACCACCTGTTCCCGGGGATCCCGCGGTGCAGTCTGCGGCGGGTGCAGCCGCTGGTGCGGGCGCATTGCGCGGCGGTGGGTTTGCCGTTCACCGAGACGGGGCTGGTGGAGTCCTACCGGCAGGCGCTGGGGCACATGCGGGAGGTGGGCGCTCCGCTGCGGTGACCGCGGGGTGACCGTAGGATTGCGGGCGTCATGCCCGAAGGACATACCCTCCATCGTCTGGCCGCCGAGCACCGTCGGGTGTTCGGCGGCCGTCCCGTTGCCGCCGAGAGCCCGCAGGGCCGGTTCGCGGCGGGTGCGGCCGAGATCGACGGCCGTGTTCTGGTCGGCGCGGACGCGCACGGCAAGCATCTGCTGCTGGAGTTCGACGACGACCGGGTCCTGCACGTCCATTTGGGGATCTATGGGACGTGGCGGTTCGGTGGGCTGCCGGTGCCCGAGCCGCAGGGCGCGGTGCGGTTGCGGCTCGCGGGTGCGGGCGGGCATGCGGATCTGCGCGGTCCGAACGCGTGCGAGCTGCTGGAGCCGGGCGGGGTGAAGCTGCTGCGGGACCGGCTGGGGCCGGACCCTTTGCGGGCGGACGCCGATCCGGGGCGGGCGTGGGCGCGGATCGCGCGGAGCCGGACGAGCATCGCGGCGCTGCTGATGGATCAGTCGGTGGTGGCGGGGCCGGGGAACATCTACCGGGCGGAGGTGCTGTTCCGGCAGGGGATCGATCCGTTGCTGCCGGGACGGGCGCTGTCGCGGGAGCAGTGGTCGGCGGTGTGGGCCGATCTGGTGGTGTTGATGGCGGAGGGGGTGCGGACGGGGCGGATCGACACGGTCCGTGCGGAGCACACTCCGGAGGCGATGGGGCGTGCGCCGCGGGTGGACGATCATGGCGGTGAGGTGTACGTGTACCGGCGTGCGGGGTTGCCGTGCCTGGTGTGCGGGTCGGTGGTGGCGGCGGCGGAGTTGGCGGGGCGGAATCTGTTCTGGTGTCCGGGGTGTCAGCCGGCGTCGCGGTGAGCGCCGGTGGTGGCGTTGCTGGTCGCGTCGCGGGTGGTGCCGAGGTAGCGGTCGGCGAGGGCGCGGACGGTTCCGGTCATCATGTCGCGCAGTTGGGGTGGGGCGATCACTTCGACGTCGGCGCCGAGTTTGAGGAATTCGACGTGGGCGTGCCGGAGTGATTCGACGGGGAGGGTGATCCGGGTCCAGCCGGCGGGGTCGGGCGGGTCGGCGTTGTCGTGGACGGCGCGGGCCATGACGGGGGGCAGGAGGACGGCGGCGGTTTTGAGGCCGTCGGGGGACAGGCGGACGGTGGCCTGGTCGCGGTAGGAGTCGGCTTCGAAGCGGGCGGCGTACTGGTCCCAGTAGGCGGCGAGGTCGAAGCCGGGCGGGCGTTCGAACCGGTGGGGGAGCGGCTCGATGGTCAGGATCCGCGACACCCGGTAGGTGCGGGGGTCGGTGGGGTCGCGGTCGGGGTGGTGGCTGCGGGCGATGAGGTACCAGCTGCCGGCCTTGAGGACGACGCCGAGGGGTTCCAGGACGCGTGCGACCTGCTGGGGGTGCGCCCAGCGGCGGTACTGGACGCGGATGTGCTGCTGGTTCCAGACCGCGTCGGCGACGGCTTGGAGGTGGGGGACGTCGTCGGGGGTGCGGAACCAGCCGGGGGTGTCGAGGTGGAAGCGTTCGCGGATGCGTGCGGCGCGGGTGCGCAGGTCGGGTGGGAGGGCGGCCATGAGTTTGAGTTCGGCGGCGGCGACGACGTCGCCGAGGCCGAGCTGGGTGGCGGGGCCGGGCATGCCGGACAGGAAGAGGGATTCGGCTTCGCCGGTGGTGAGTCCGGTGAGGCGGGTGCGGTAGCCCTCCAGGAGCCGGTAGCCGCCGTCGGGGCCGCGGTCGGCGTAGACGGGGACGCCGGCGGCCGACAGGGATTCGACGTCCCGGTAGACGGTGCGGACCGATACTTCAAGTTCGGCGGCGAGTTCGCGTGCGGTCATGCGGCCGCGGGTCTGCAGGAGCAGCAGCAGGGACAGCAGGCGTGAGGCGCGCACGTGACCAGTGTGGCGGTGCGGGCGGGGTGGGTCAGCCTTGCAGGGCGTACTGCATGGCGCGGAACTTGGTCTGTGCTTCGGCGAGTTCGGCGCTGGGGTCGGAGTCGGCGACGATGCCGCAGCCGGCGAACAGGCGGGCGCGGGTTCCGTCGAGTTGGGCGCAGCGCAGGGCGATGCCCCATTCGCCGTCGCCGCGGGCGTCGACCCAGCCGACGGGGCCGGCGTAGCGGCCGCGGTCCATGCCTTCGAGTTCGCGGATGAGGTCCATGGCGGTGTCGGTGGGGGTGCCGCAGACGGCGGGGGTGGGGTGCAGGGCGGCGACGACGTCCAGGACGGAGCGGTCGGCGGTGAGGCGGCCGCGCAGGGGTGAGGCGAGGTGGTGCAGGTTGGGCAGGGTGAGCAGTTCGGGTTCGGCGGGGATGTGGAGGTCGGCGCAGAGGGGGGCGAGGGCGTCGCGGACCATGTCGGCGGCGTAGCGGTGTTCTTCGCGGTCCTTGGCGGAGGCGGACAGGCGTGCGGCGCGGTCGCGGTCGGCGGCGGGGGTGTCGCCGCGGGCGGTGGTGCCGGCGAGGACGAGTGATTCGATGTCGCCGCCGGTGCGGCGGATGAGGAGTTCGGGGGTGGCGCCGACGAGGCCGGCGCAGGAGAAGGTGTAGCAGCCGGGGAAGCGGTCGGCGAGGCGGCGCAGCAGGACGCGGGCGTCGATGGGGGCGTCGGCGCGGACGGTGAGGTCGCGGGCGAGGACGACCTTGCCGAGGGCGCCGCCGCGGATGCGCTGGACGGCGGTGGCGACGGCCTGGCCCCAGGCGTGCGCGGGCATGGCTCCGTCGTCCCAGGTCAGGCCGGTGGGGGGCTGGGGTTCGTGGACGAGGGAGAGGGGTTCGGCGTCGTCGCCGATGGTGGTGAGCCAGGCGCGGCCGTCGCGGCGGCCGAGGACGCGGCGGGGGATGATGAGGACGGAGTCAGGCGACTTGGGGTCGAAGGCGAATCCGCCGAAGGCGACGGGGCCGGAGCCGGGGACGGCGACGGGGTCGTCGATGGCGGCGGCGCCGAAGAGTTCGCGCAGGAGTGCGGCGGCGGCGGTGAAGCGGTCCTCGCCGCCGGGCAGGGTGATGCGGGCGGCTTCGCCCCATCCGACGATGCCCTCGCCGTGGCGGATCCAGGCCAGGGCGGAGGGGTGCGGAAGTCTCGAGACGAGGTCGCCGGGGTCGGCGACCGGGACGGTGCGGACGACGAGGCGGTCCGGTGCTGTCACGGCGAGCTTCACGAATGCCACTGTACGGCAGAATTGAACCTGTTCAAACAGGCGGGGCGGCGGCGTCCGGTGAGGTGTGCGCCACATGCCGGGTGCGGGGCCACCGGCTGCACATTCCCGTTCCGGCCGCCGCCATGCACGAGGGCCTCGGGAGCGCCCGGCCGCGCGTCGCCCCCGCGCGGAAGGCGCGCGGGGGCGGGAGTTGCGGGGACCTCGGTGTCAGGAGGCGCGGCCGGTGAGGCGGCCCGTCAGCTTCCACGCGGCCGGCAGCAGCGCCGCCGCGAGGGCGACCTTCAGCGCGTCGCCTGCCAGGAACGGCGTCATGCCCAGGTGCAGCGCCTTGCCGAGGCCGACGTGCAGGGACGCCATCAGGTAGGGGACGCCGGCGGCGTACATGATGGCGGTGCCGGTCAGCATCGTCGCGATGGTGCGGATCGGGGTGCGGTCGCCGCCGCGTTGCGCGAGCTTGCCCACGGCGGCCGCGGCGACCACGAAGCCCAGCACGTAGCCGAGCGTGGGGAAGTCGGTGCCGGAGGCGCCGTTGGTGAACCAGGGCACGCCGGCCATTCCGGCCAGCAGGTAGACGAGCATGCCGAGGGCTGCGCGGCCGGGGCCGAGCGCGGCGCCGGCGAGCAGCACCGCGAAGGTCTGCCCGGTGACCGGGACCGGGGTGCCGGGCAGCGGCACGGCGATCTGCGCGGCGAGGCCGGTGAACGCGGCCGCGCCCGCGACCAGCGCGGCGTCGCGGGCGAGGGAGCCGGGCAGCAGGTCGCCGAGGACGGCGGGGCTGCGCCGGGCTGCGTGAGCGGTGGCCACTGAACCTCCCATGAACGGTGTTGTCAGCCGAAACCTAGCGAACAGGTCATCTGGCGCCGAACGCGTGGTCGGCGGAACCATCCGGGCGAGGCCGGTCCGCCGGAGCCGGCTCCGGCTCCGGGCGCGGGCGGCGGGCCAGGTACACCATGTCCGGCTCGCCGCGCGGCACGGGCACCGGCAGCGCTTCCACGCTCGCGAACCGGGACGCCAGCAGGTCGGCGAAGCCGGGTGCGGCGCCCGCGCTCCACACCGCCAGCGTTCCGCGCGGGCTCAACCGCCCGGCGAGCAGGTCCAGCCCGTGCGGGCCGTACAGGCGTGCGTTGCCGGGCGTGACCGTCCAGTCGGGGCCGTTGTCGATGTCCAGGCACACCGCGTCGAACACGTCCGCCGGGCCGGTTCCCGCGGACGGCGGGGTGGCGACGACGTCGAGGAGGTCGGCGAGGACGTCGAGGAGGTCGGCGAGGACGAGGGCGGTGCGGGGGTCGTCCAGCCCGCCGCGCGACCACGGCCGCAGCGGCCCGGCGTGCCAGGCGGCCACCGCGGGCTCGCGCTCCACCACCGTGACGTGCCCGACGGCCGGGTGCGACAGCGCCTCGGCCAGGGAGAAACCGACGCCGAGCCCGCCGATCAGCACCCGTACCGGTTCCGCGTTCCCGCCGGTGGCGAGGGTTGCGTCGACGGCGGCGCGGACCAGCAGCCGTTCGGATTCGCCGTTGCGGGTGTCCATCAGGAACATCCCGTTGCTGATGATCTCGTAGTCGGCGCCCGCGCGGCGCAGCACCAGTTCCCCGCCGGCGCCCGCGGCGCGTTCCACGACGACCGGCTCGGCCCGGTCCGCCCCGATCACGTCCATTCTTTCCCGATCACGTCCATGGCCCCGACCCTAACCACCTGCGACCCGGCGGCGAGCGCGTTCGGGGGCTGGGCGGGGGAGGGGAGGGTCGGCTACGGTGCCGGGCATGCCCGCCCCCTCCGCGCCCCGTCCCCCCGCGCACCCGTCCGCGTACCCGTCCGAGCAGCCGGCCCCGGCCGGCGGCGCGCTGCTGCCCGGCCGCCGCATCCTGGTCGTCGGCGCCGGGACCCGTCCCAGCGCCGATCCCGACGCCCCGGTCGGCAACGGCCGCGCGATCGCCGTCACCGCCGCCCGGGAGGGCGCCGAGGTCGCCTGCGCCGACGTCGACGAGGACGCCGCCGCCGCGACCGCCGGCATGATCGCCGCCGAGGGCGGCCGGGCGCACGTGGTCGTCGCCGACGTCACCGATCCCGCGTCCTGCGACCGCGTCGTGACGCAGGCGGCCGAGAGGCTCGGCGGGCTGGACGGCGTGGTGTTCAACGCCGGGATCGGCATCGGTTACGGCATGGCCGGCACCGCCCTGGCCGACTGGGACCGGGTCCTGCAGGTCAACCTGCGCGCCCCGTTCCTGGTCGGCAAGGCGGCGCTGCCCGCCCTGGACGCCGGCGCGGCGATGGTGTTCATCGGGTCGCTGGCGGGCACCAAGCCCGGCTCGCGGTCGCCGTCCTACGACGCCTCCAAGTCCGGGCTGACCGGGCTGGTCCGCCACATCGCCGCCGAGGGCGCCGGGCGCGGCGTGCGCGCCAACGTCGTCGCGCCCGGGCTGATCGACACCGTCATGGGCCGCGCGGCCTCCAGCGGCAACGCCACCCGCGAGCAGGTCGCCGCGCTGATCCCGATGCGCCGCCAGGGCACGGCGTGGGAGGTCGCCGACGTCGCGGTGTTCCTGCTGTCGCACCGCGCCGGTTACGTCACCGGTCAGGTCGTCCACGTCGACGGCGGGCTGTCCACCCTGCGCTGACCTGCCCGGCGGCGCGCTTGGACGGGCCGCGGGGCGGCGCGGGTCAGGAGTGGAGGGGGTGGCCGGTGGTGGCGTCGACGTGGTCGGGCAGGTCCTCGTGGCGGTCGCCGACCGACAGCGTTCCGGCCGGCTCCAGCAGCAGGATCGACGCGCCGCCCGGGGAGGCGGGGCGGTGCTCGACGCCGCGCGGCACCACGAACACCGAGCCCGCCGGCAGTGTCACCTCCCGCACCGACCCGGCCGGGGCTCCCGGCTCGCCGCGCAGCGCGATCGTCAGCTCGCCGTCCAGTACCAGGAAGAACTCGTCGGTGCCGTCGTGGACGTGCCAGACGTGCTCGCCGGCCGCCTTCGCCACCCGCACGTCGTAGTCGTTGACCCGCGCGACGATCCGCGGGCTCCACGTCCGGTCGAAGCCTTCCAGGACCGCCGCGAGTTCCACCGGTGCGGGCCGCGCCGTGTCGGCCGGGTTCTGTGTGCGCTGCTCGTGCGCGTTGTGGTCGCTGTTGGTGTTCATGGGGTCGATGGTTCCCGGTGGCGTCGCCCGGCCGTGAGTGCTAGGAATCGCATATGCCGCAAGGATCCTCGCACCGCGTCGCGGTGATCGTCGGGCCCGGGTCCAACCCGTTCGAGCTGGGGGTGGCCACCGAGCTGTTCGGGCTGGCCCGGCCCGAGCTCGGCCACCCGTGGTACGAGCTGACGTTGTGCGCGCCGCGCCCGTCGGTGCGGATGCACGCCGGGTTCTTCACGCTCGGCGGGGTCGCGGGGCTGGAGGCCGCCGACGCCGCGGGGACCGTGATCGTCCCGAACCGGCCCGACCCGCTCGCCGGCGCCGACCCCGCCGTCCTGGCCGCGATCCGGCGGGCGGCGCTGCGCGGCGCCCGGCTCGTCAGCTTCTGCACCGGCGCGTTCACCCTCGCCGAGGCGGGGGTGCTGGACGGCCGCCGCGCCACCACGCACTGGCGGTGGGCGGAGGCGTTCGCCGCCCGCCATCCCGCGGTGCGGCTGGAGCCCGACGTGCTGTTCGTCGACGACGGCGAGGTGCTCACCGCCGCCGGGTCCGCCGCCGCCCTGGACCTCGGCCTGCACCTGATCCGCCGCGACCACGGCGCCGAGACCGCCAACACCGTCAGCCGCCGGCTGGTGTTCGCCGCGGGACGCGACGGCGGGCAGCGGCAGTTCGTGGACCGGCCCGTCCCCGCCGTCGACGCCGCGTCCCTGCAGCCGCTGCTGGACTGGGCCCGCGAACGCCTCGACCGGCCCCTGACCGTCACCGCGCTGGCCGCCCGCGCCGCCGTGCACCCCGCCACCCTGCACCGCCGCTTCCAGGCCGAACTCGGCACCACCCCGCTGGCCTGGCTGACCGAGGAACGGGTCGCGCTGGCCTGCCGCCTGCTCGAGCGCGGCGAGGACCGCCTGGAGGCCGTCGCCCGGGCCAGCGGGCTCGGCACCGCCGCGAACCTGCGGGCGCGGCTGCGGCGCCGCACCGGCCTGACCCCCACCGCCTACCGGCGGCGTTTCGGCCCCGGGAACACCCCGCCACCCCCCGATGTTGCGCGGTAATGTTGTAATCATCTGGAGGTGCGCGATGTCCCCCGACCCCCGCGAGCAGGAGCCCCTCGACGCCTATTCCGCCACCGTGTCCGCCGTCGCCCGCGAACTCACCCCCCGCGTCGCGGCGCTGCGCGTCCGCCACCGCCGCGGTGAGGGGGCCGGATCGGCCGTCGCGTTCACCGGCGACGGGTTCCTGCTCACCAACGCCCACGTGGTCGGCTCCGCCGCCGGCGGGCAGGCCGCCTTCGCCGACGGGTCCACCGCCGACTTCACCGTCGTCGGCACCGACCCGCTGTCCGACCTCGCCGTCGTGCGCGCCGACGGCGCCGTCCCCGGCCCCGCGACCCTCGGCGACAGCGACCGCCTGGTCGTCGGGCAGCTCGTCGTCGCCGTCGGCAACCCCCTCGGCCTGGCCGGCTCGGTCACCGCCGGCGTGGTGTCCGCCCTCGGCCGGTCCCTGCCGGCCCGCGGCGGCGGCGCCGCCCGCGTCATCGAGGACGTCATCCAGACCGACGCCGCCCTCAACCCCGGCAACTCCGGCGGTGCCCTCGCCGACTCCCGCGGCCGCGTCGTCGGCGTCAACACCGCCGTCGCCGGCGCCGGACTCGGCCTCGCCGTCCCCATCAACGCCACCACCCGCCGCATCATCGCCGCGCTGATGCGCGACGGCCGCGTCCGCCGCGCCTACCTCGGCCTGGTCGCCGCGCCCGTCCCCGTCCCCGCCGCGCTGCGCGCCCGCACCGGGCAGGACGAGGCGCTGCGCGTCGCCGAGGTCGTGCCGGCCAGCCCCGCCGACCGCGCCGGGCTGCGCCGCGGCGACCTGGTCCTCACCGCCGCCGGGCAGCCGGTGTCGCACGCCCAGTCCCTGCAGCGGCTGATGTTCGAGGGCGCCATCGGCCGGCCGCTGCCCATCACCGTGGTGCGCAACGGCGCCATGGTCGACGTCATCGCCGAGCCGACCGAGCTCACCGACACCGAAACCGCCTGACCCCGCGCCTCCAGCGGGCACGGGCGGGCGGTGGCGGGCGGTGCGGTCAGCCCGCAGGACGCTCCCCGCCCGGCTCCGACCCGGGGCCGCGGAACGTGGCCCGGTACGCCGACGGCGACACCCCCACCGCCGCCTGCAGATGCGCCCGCAGCGACGCCGCCGTCCCGAACCCCGACCGCTCCGCCACCCGCTCCACCGGCAGGTCGGTCTCCTCCAGCAGCTGCCGCGCCCGCTGCACCCGCTGCGCGGTCAGCCACACCGCCGGCGACACCCCGGCCTCCTGCCGGAACCGCCGCGTGAACGTCCGCACGCTCATCGACGCCCGCGCCGCCAGCTCCGCCAGCGTCAGCGGCCGATCCAGCCGCTCCAGCGCCCACGCCCGCGCCGGCCCCGTCGAGGCCTCCCGCGGCGCCGCGACCGGACGCGCGATGAACTGCGCCTGCCCGCCCTCGCGGTGCGGCGGCACCACCGTCCGGCGCGCCACGTCCCCCGCCACCGCCGCGCCGTGGTCGCGGCGGATCATGTGCAGGCACAGGTCGATGCCCGCCGCCTCGCCCGCCGAGGTCAGCACACCGCCCTCGTCGGCGTACAGCACCGCCGGATCCAGCCGCACCGACGGGAACATCGCGGTGAACCGGTCCGCCGACAGCCAGTGCGTCGCCGCCCGCCGCCCCTCCAGCAGCCCCGCCGCGGCCAGGACGAACGCGCCCGTGCAGATCGAGGCGACCCGCGCGCCCCGCCGGTGCGCCGCCGCCAGCGCCGCCGGGACCGGCCCCGCGCCCGGGCACCGCTCGTCCACCTCGTGCGAGGCCGGCACCAGCACCGTCCCCGCCCCCTCCAGCGCCTCCAGCCCGCTGCGGACCTCCACCTGGAAATCGGCGTCGGTGCGCACCGGTCCCGCCGCCACCCCGCACGACACCACCTCGTACAGCCGCTCCCCGCCCGCCGACCGGGCGTGCCCGAACAGCTGATGCACGATCCCCAGCTCCATCGGCAGCACACCGTCGCGCACCAGCACCGCCACCCGGTGCGGCACGCCCCTCACGTCCCCGCTCATGGCCCGATCCTTGCACATGATGGCTCACCGGCCACTCGTGACCGCCCGCGCCGCCCGGCAGCATCGAACTCACGCACACCGCGATCCCGCGAAAGGAGCACACGCGATGAACGTGCTGTGGGTGTTCGCCCACCCCGAACCGCGCTCCCTCAACGGCGCCCTGCGCGACCACGGCACCGCGACCCTGCGGCGCCACGGCCACCGCGTCCGCCACTCCGACCTGTACGCGATGGGCTGGAACCCCGTCGCCGGGCCCGCCGACGTCGGCCACGACCCCCGCGAACCCCTGCGACTCGGGCCCGCCTCCGAGCACGCCCGCGCCACCGGCGCGCTCGCCGCCGACATCCGCGCCGAACACGCCAAACTCGCCTGGGCGGACGCGCTGGTCCTGCAGTTCCCGCTGTGGTGGCACGGGATGCCCGCCATCCTCAAGGGCTGGTTCGACCGCGTGTTCGTGCAGGGCTACGCCTTCGGCGTCCACGACGAGGACGGCCGCGCCCGCCGCTACGGCGACGGCGGCCTGGCCGGGCACCGCGCCCTGGTCGTCACCACCGCCGGCGCCCGCGCCACCGGCCTCGGCCCCCGCGGCCTGCACGGCGACGCCGAGGACGTGCTGTTCCCCCTCCTGCACGGCACCCTGTTCTACGCCGGCATGGACGTCCTGCCGCCGCTGGTGATCACCGGCGCCGACCGCGCCGGACCCGCCGAGCGCGCCCGCGCCGCCGCGCGCCTCGACGCCCGCCTCACCGCCCTGCCCACCGCCGACCCCATCCCCTACCGGCCCGAACGCGGCGGCGGCTACGACGACGAACTGGTCCTGCGCCCCCACCTGGCCCCCGGACGCACCGGCCTCGCCGTCCACCGCACCCGGCCCGCCTCCTCCGATCGCGGACGCGGCCCGGCACCCGCAGGCATCGAACTCTCGTCATGTGCGAACAAACGTGATATTTGTTAGAAGCACGATGAAGTGAACAGCGACGCCGAGGGGGCCGCGATGCAATGGGTGATCGTCGACTACGGCGAGGTGGTCTGCCGCACCCCGCCCGAGGACGCCGCCGCCCGCCTCGCCGGCGCCGTCGGCGCCGAACCCGGCGCGTTCTGGGACCTGTACTGGAGCGGCCGCGGCGCCTACGACCTCGGCACCGTCGACGCCGCCGGATACTGGGGCGAGCTGTGCGGGCGCCTGGGCCGCGCCGCGACCCCCGCCCTGCTGGAGGTCCTGGTCCGCCTCGACCTGGAAATGTGGTCCCACCTCGACGAGGGCACGCTGCGGATCCTGCGCGACCTGGACGCCCGCCGCGTCCCGCTGGCGCTGCTGTCCAACGCGCCCCTGGAGATGGCCCGCCACATCGAGGCCGAGCCCTGGGCCGCGGTGTTCCGGCACCGGTTCTTCAGCGCCGACCTGCGGCTCGCCAAACCCGACCCCGCGATCTACCGGCACGTCGCCGGCCGCCTGGGCGCCGCGCCCGCCGACCTCACCTTCGTCGACGACCGCCCCGCCAACGTCGAGGCCGCCCGCGTCGCCGGCCTGCGCGCGTTCCTGTTCACCGGCGCCGAAACCCTGCGCCGCGACCTCGCCCTGTGACCTCGCCTGTGACGGCCGCCGGCGGCAGGGCCGCCGGGGTCACAGCAGCGACAGCTGCTCCGGCGCGGGCGGCGGGGGAGGGGGCACGCGGCGGTGCGGCGACGGGCCGCGGCGCCCCGCGCCCACCCCGTACCGGGCCGCCAGCTCCCGCACCCGCGCCGAGATCCGCCGCTGGTACTCCGCCGGGGCGTAGGCGCCCGACCCGTACAGCCGCGCATAGGGGACGACCAGCTCCGGATGGTGCTCGCGCAGCCACGCCATGAACCACTCGCGCGCCCCCGGACGCAGATGCAGCGTGATCGCCGACACCGACGTCGCGCCCGCCTCGGCGATCAGCCGCACCGCCTCCTCCAGCTGCGCCGGCGAGTCCGACAGGTAGGGGATCACCGGGCCCATCAGCACCGAGCAGCCGATCCCGGCCTCGTTCAGCCGCGCGCACACCTCCAGCCGCTTGCGCGGCGCCGGCGTCCCCGGCTCCACCAGCCGCCACAGCCCGGGGTCCACCGACCCCACCGACACCGCCGCGCTCACCTCCGCGCGCTCGGCCGCCTCCTGCAGCAGCGGCACGTCCCGCAGGATCAGCGACCCCTTGGTCAGGATCGAGAACGGGTTCGCCGCGTCCCGCAGCGCCGCGAGGATCCCCGGCATCAGCCGGTAGCGGCCCTCGGCGCGCTGGTAGCAGTCGACGTTGGTGCCCATCGCGATGTGCTCGCCCCGCCACCGCGGCGCCGCCAGCTCCGCCCGCACCCGCTCGGCCGCGTTCACCTTCACCACGATCCGCGAGTCGAAGTCGGCGCCCGCGTCCATCTCCAGGTACTCGTGGGTCTTGCGCGCGAAGCAGTACACGCACGCGTGGGTGCAGCCCCGGTAGGGATTGATCGTCCAGCGGAACGGCATCCGGGACGCCTTCGGCACCGCGTTGATCACCGACCGGGCGCGGACCTCGTAGAAGGTCGTCCCGCGGAACTCCGGCGTGTCGAACGTGCGCGCCACCGCCCCCCGCTCGATCAGCGGCACGGCCGCGCCGCCCCCGGCGCCCGCCTCGTCGACGGCGCCCGCCCCGTCCCCGGAAAACCGCAGGTGGTCCCAGCGCACCCCCGCCCCCTCTCGAACACGTGAACGACCTGGTGTGACGGCCAGTATGGAACGCGTGTTCGAAGATCGCAACGGGGTGGCCGAAGGGACGAAGCGGGACACGGCCGTACCGTGAGGCATCACACGGACATCGGCGTTCGGTCCGAACCACCGCAACGGATGCGTAACAATGGCTCGCTATGGCATGGCGAACGGGGACGCGGATCCGGGCGACCGCGGCGGTGCTGGCGGCGGGCGCGGTCACGGGCGTGACGGCGGGCTGCGGCGTGCCCGCCTTCGGCGGAGGCGACGACGGCGACCGCGCCGGCCCCGTCACCGCCGGCGCCAGGCCCGAATGCCCCAAGACCCCCGCGCCCGACGGCGCCGGCGCCGCCCGGCAGGTGCGCGGCATGTGGATCGCCACCGTCGGCAACACCGACTGGCCCACCGAGCCCGGCCAGTCCGCCGCCACCCAGAAAAAGCAGTTCACCCGGCTCCTCGACACCGCCAAGACGATGAACATGAACGCGGTGTACGTGCAGATCCGCCCCGACTCCGACGCGTTCTACCCCTCCCCGTACGAGCCGTGGTCGCAGTGGCTCACCGGCAAGCAGGGCAAGAACCCCGGCTACGACGTCCTGGACTTCATGGTCAAGGAGGCGCACGCGCGGAACCTGGAGTTCCACGCCTGGTTCAACCCCTACCGCGTCAGCCGCCAGGACGACCTGAAGAAGCTCGCCGCCAACAGCCCCGCCCGCCGCCACCCCGACTGGGTCCGCAAGTACGGCGGCGGCCTGTGGTACGACCCCGGCCTGCCGCAGGTCCGCGACCTGGCGACCAAGGCCGTCCTGGACGTCGTCCACAAGTACGACGTCGACGCCGTCCACTTCGACGACTACTTCTACCCCTACCCCGAGGACGGCGACTTCCCCGACGCCGCCACCCACAAGACCTACGGCAAGGGCCTGTCCAAGGCCGCCTGGCGGCGCCGCAACGTCGACACCCTCGTCCAGACCCTCTCCCAGCAGATCCACCAGGCCAAACCCTGGGTGCGGTTCGGCATCAGCCCCTTCGGGGTGTGGCGCAACAAGTCCAGCGACCCGAACGGCTCGCCCACCAGCGCCCTGCAGAGCTACGACGACATCTACGCCGACACCCGCGGCTGGATCAAGAAGGGCTGGCTGGACTACGTCACCCCCCAGCTGTACTGGCCCATCGGCGACCCCCGCGCCGGCTACGCCGAACTCGTCGCCTGGTGGGCCGACCAGGTCAAGGGCACCGGCGTGCAGCTGACCATCGGGCAGGCCGGCTACCGCGTCGGCGAGGCCGGCGCCTGGAAGAAACCCGCCGAACTGTCCCGCCACCTCACCCTCAACCGCAAGTACCCGCAGGTCAGCGGCGACGTGTTCTTCAGCGCCACCGACATCGCCGCCAACCGCCGCGGGTTCGCCGCCCGCATCCGCGACGACCACTACTCCCGCCCCGCGATCCCGCCCGCCGCCACCGGACGCGGCGGCCACGCCCCGCCGCCCGTGCAGGACACCAAGGCCGTCCCCGACGGCAAGGGCGTCAAGGTGCAGTGGCGGCCCTCCCAGGACGCGGTGTCCTACGCGGTGTACCGGGCCGACGGCAAGGCCGCCGGCTGCGCCCCCGTCGACCGCGCCCGCCTGATCGGCGACATCCGCGGCGGAGGCGTCATCGACCCCTCCGCCAAGCCCGGCCGCTCCTACACCTACTACGTCACCGCCCTGGACCGCCTCCACCACGAGAGCGCCCCCGCACGCGGCGCAACGGTTACCGCCGCCGAAGGATAATGATCATGCTCCGTGGGGAAGAACACAGCACTGCCCGCCCCCCGGAGGTACTGAGCATGGCGCTGTCGATGGAGGAAGAGCGGATCCTCACCCAGATCGAGGTCCGCCTGAGCGAGGACGACCCGCGGCTGGCAGGCCGCCTGGCACGGCTCGGCGCCCCCCGCGGACGCCGCGCCCGCGTGATCACCGCGACACTGATCACCGCCGCCGTCGTCCTGGCGGCCATCGGAGCCGCGATAGCCGCCGCCCTGGTGCAGTGACCCGCACCACCGCCCGCCGCCCCGGCCGCCCGCCCCCCGCCGCGGACGGCCCCCGGCACCCCGCCCCGACGAACATCTGAACGGTTGGACGAACACCTGAACGCCCGGCTGAAACGCCCGCATCCTGCCGCATGCCGCCGAGCATGCGAACGCCGAGGCCCCGGCGAGAACGAATCTCGCCGGGGCCTCGGCGCTTAGGCCGGTGTGGTGGTCGCCTCACGGCGAAAGGCACAACGGAGTTCCAGCCCGGACCGTACGGACCGGCGGTATTCCCCGAAGGCATTGTGTAGAGCCCGGGGGACACAAGCCACACCGACGCCACCCACCATAACGGCAACCGGACCCTGCTCATTCCATCGGGGCCGTCCGCGTGTCCACCATCACCTCACCCCCGGGTGAGGAACGCCTGCGCCCGTGCACCGCCCCCGCGCCCGATGCGTCCCTGAAGATGGACCGACGCGGAGAACGCCGGAACCGGACGCCAGGACGGGGAACACCCGGCGCCGCACCCGGCCCGCACACCGCCAACGGTGAGGAGACGGGGAAGTGGGAGCCGACGGGCCCGGCATCGACACGGCCACCAGCATCGACACAGCCACAGCCACGACCGGCATTGACGCCACCGGCATCGATACGACCGGCATCGGGGCCGTCGCGGGGGAGCGGAGCCCCTCCCCGGACGCTTCCGGCGGCGCGTCCAGGGCCGCGTCATGGGAACTGCCCGACGACACCCGCACCGCCTCCCGCGCACGCGCCCTCACCACGCGGACACTGGGCGCCTGGCACGTCGACGACCCCGCCGACGTCGACGACATCGTCCTGATCGTCGACGAACTGGTCACCAACGCGGTCGTGCACGGAACCGGACCGGTCCGCCTCGCCCTGCGCCTGGACGGCGCCCGCCTCACCGGAGAGGTCGGCGACGCCGACCCCGCCGCGCCGCCCGCCGCGCGCCCGGCGCCCGCCGTCCTCGACTGGGCCGAGGCCGGCCGCGGACTGCTCCTGGTCACCGCGCTCGCCACCGGATTCGGCGCCCGCCCCCACGCCACGGGCAAGACCGTCTGGTTCACCCGCGACCTGAACCGCGTCAACGGCCACCAATCCAACGGCCACGGGCCCGGCGCCGCGGCGGTGCCTGTCACCGCCGACGCCGAAGGTCCCTCCGGTCTGCGGGCGGCTCCTCCGAGTCGCCGGTGACCGTTGCCCCGCCGACGGGCGCACCGCCCGGCGCGGACGACCGGGCAGGGAACGGGACGGGCGGCGGGACGGGACCGCCCGCGCTGCCGCGCCGGCCGCGCCGGCCGCGCCGGACGTGCCGGGCCGCCGCGACCGCCACCACCGCCGCCGACGACGCCACCAGCCCGCACACCCCCGTCCACCCGAACCGGCCGTACACCGCCGCCCCCAGCCACGACCCCGCGCTGCCGCCCAGGAACGAGCACGTCATGTAGGCGGTGTTGAGACGGGCCCGCGCCCCCGGCGCCAGCGCGAAGATCCGCGCCTGGTTGGCGACCTGTCCCGACTGCACCGCCGCGTCCAGCAGCAGCATCCCCGCCACCAGCGCCGCCATCCCCGCGGCGCCGCCCGCCGACCCGCCCGCCAGCACCGCCGCCGCGGCCGTCACCGCCAGCGCGCACACCGGGCTGACCGCGTCGGGACCCGCGCGGTCGACCACGCGCCCCACGACCGGCGTGCACGCCATGCTCGCCGCGCCCACCAGCGCCACCAGCCCGACCGCCTGCGCGCCCAGCCCGTACCGGGGGCCGCTGACCAGCAGCGCCACGGCCGTCCACGCCGCGCTGAAACCGCCGAACATCGCCGCCTGGTACAGGCAGGAGCGCCGCAGGTCCGGTTCGCGCCGCAGCAGCAGCACCGCCTCGCCCAGCAGCCGCGGATAGCGCTGCCGCGACGCCGGAGCCGTCACCGGCACCACCACCGCCAGCACCGGGGCCAGCAGCAGCGCCAGCACCGCCGCGATCAGATACGGGGCGCGCCACCCCAGCTGCGCCCCGGCGACCCCGCCGAACGCGCGCGCCAGCAGGATCCCGCCGAGCAGCCCGCTCAGCAGCGTGCCGGTGACCGCGCCGCGCCGCCGCTCACCGGCCAGCCCCGCCGCCATCGGCAGGATGATCTGCGGGACGGACGTCGTCGCGCCCACCAGCGCGCCCGCCGCGACCAGCACCGGCACGTCCGGCGCCAGCCCCGCCGCCAGCAGGCCCGCCCCGGTCAGCGCCGTCAGCACCGCGATCAGCCGCCGGTGCGGCACCCGGTCCCCGAGCGGCACCAGCAGGAACATCCCCGCCGCGTACCCCAGCTGCGCGGCGGTGGCCGCCAGGGCCGCCGTGCCGTCCGGGACCCGCAGCCCCTCGGCGATCAGCGGGATCAGCGCCTGCGGGAAGTAGATGTTCGCCACGGTCACCCCGCACGTCACCGCGAGGAACCAGATCAGCCGACGGCCGAGGACCACCTCACCGGACACGCCGGCGGAGGCGTCGGCCAACGGCGGGGTGTCGGGGGACGGCGGGACGTCGCGGGAGGACCGGGTGTCGGGGGAGGACGGGGTGTCGGGGGAGGACGGGGGCACGGGCACCTCGCACAGATGAACCGGTTATAGCGGTTCAGGACGGTACCAGTTAAACCGGTTCGCGGCTATGCTCGGCGCCATGGCCCCCTCCGCGCCGCCCGGCCCGCCCGGCCCCCCCGTGCCGCCCGCCGCCTTCCGCCAGGGCGCCGGCCGGATCTGCCTGGACTTCATCCGCACCCTGCGCCACCGCGGCGGCCCCGACGCGGTGGAGGAACTCGCCGACCCCGCCGCCCTCGACGCCTGGATCCGCCAGTTCGGCCCCTACGACGACCCCGGCACCCGCGGAACCGACGGAACCGGTGCACGCGAGGCGCAGCGCGCTGACGCCGCCGACCTGCTGGCCGCCCGCGCCCTGCGCGAGGCGATCCACCGGCTCGTCACCGCCGCCCGCGAGAGCGGCCCCGCCGCCTGCGACGCCGCGTCCCACGACCTGGTCAACACCGCCGCCGCGCGGCCCGTGCCCGTGCCCGCCCTCGACGCCGCCGGGCGGCTGCGCCACCACGCCGCCGAACCCGTCACCGCGATGCTCGCCGTCCTGGCCCGCGACGCCCTCGACCTGGTCGCCTCCACCGCCCTGGCCCGCGTCCGCGCGTGCGCCGGCGACCGGTGCGGCGCCCTGTTCCTGGACACCTCCCGCCCCGGGACCCGCCGCTGGTGCTCCATGAACACCTGCGGCAACCGCGCCAAGAAGGACGCCCTGCACGCCCGCGACTGACCCGGCCCTGCACTCCCGCGAACGCCCCCGCGAACGCCCCTGCGGCGGTCACGCCTGCAGCGGGCAGCGGTCCACCACCCAGAGCTCCTCCTCGTCCTCCGACAGCGGACGCGGCGGCTCGTCGGTCAGCCGGTCCAGATGCCACTCGATGTGCGCCAGCGGCCCCCGCCAGCCCGCCAGCAGATCGGCCAGCGGACGCGGCGGCCCCGGCGGCCCGTAGGGGCGCGGATCGGGCAGCTCCTCCTCCCACAGCGCGTCGTCGCAGTCGGCCGCCCAGTGCGCCGCCGCCTCCAGCACCTGGTTCAGGTCGCGCACCAGATCCCCCAGCGACCGCAGCGCCATCGCATCCTGGATCATCCGCTCCCGCGCGTCATAGGGCAGCTCCCGGTCGAACTCGGCCGGGAACGCCGGCCGGCGCCCGTCCAGCACCGGCTCCTCGCCCGTCGCCGCCGCCCGGATCGCCGCCAGCTGCCAGCGCGTCCACTCCGCCAGATGCCCCAGCACGCCCCGCAGCGCCGCGGCGCCCTCACCGCCGCCGCGCACCTGCGCCGCCGCGTCCCGCAGCCGCGACCGCACGAACTCCAGCCGGTCCAGCGTCCACGCCCGCGCCCGCGCCGCGCCCGCCGGGCCCCGCGGCCCCGCCTCCGCCGCCGGACGCGGCATCGGCACCCGCAGCGCCGCCAGCAGCCCGTCCAGGTCCCGCACCTCCGCGCCGCGCCCCGACAGCACCGCCGCGCCCACCCGGTCGACCCGGAACATCCGCGGCCCGTCGCGCATCAGGCACCACCCCACCAGGTACTCCCCGTAGGGGGCCGTCACCAGGCCGTGCGCCTCCACGTCCCGGAAGCTGCGCGCACCGGCCTGGTCGGTGTAGGCGAGCCGGACGATCCGGCGCCGCCGCACCGCCTCGGCGAGGGTGCCGCGCACCGGGCCCATCAGCGAGGCCACCTCGCTGAGCGGCTCCGGCTCCGCAGGCGCCGCCAGGACGTATCCGCCGCGCCCCTCCGCCCGCACCGGCAGCCCGCCGTGCGTCAGCAGCTCCAGGTCGCGGCGCACCGTCCGCTCGCTGACGTCCAGCCGCGCCGCCAGCTCCCGCGGCTCCAGCGGCTCGGGCGAGGCCGCGCGCAACTCCGCCACCAGCGCCAGCAACCGGTCCACGCGATCGACATGCTCCACACACCCATCGTGACCGCGCGCACCGACATTATGCGGCGCCGAAGACGGCTGTACCCCCACGGGACAAGGGCTCCCGGCGCCCCGGCCCCGCCCGGCGGGGACCGGGGAGCCGGTCAGTGGCCCGACAGCTCGGCCGCCAGGCCCTCGAAGTCCGCCGCCGTCAGCGTCAGCGCGCCGCCGATCGCCTGCGTCGCCTCGGCGCTGCCCAGATGCCGCGTCGCGGCCCGGTCCAGATACGCCTCCACCAGCCGCGCACCGGTCAGCCGCCCGCGCGCGCGCAGCGTCGCCGCGTCCCGCTCGACCACCGCCCAGGCGTCCGAACCCAGCCGCAGCGACCGCTCCTCGGCCAGCAGCCCGACCAGCGCCGACCGCGCCCGCGCCGTCCCCAGATCCGGCAGCCGCACCGCACGCAGATCGGTCACCAGCTCCGGCGACGCCGCCGACAGCTCCCCGACCCGGTCCGGCTCGCAGGTGCCCAGCAGCGCGGTGTCGTTGACGCCCTCCAGCCGCGCCCGGTACAGCACCGACGCGTACCCCGCGCCCTGCGCCTCGTCCAGGACCAGCCCGTCCAGGCCGTCCAGCAGCAGCACATGCCCGGCGTGCTCCTCCAGCGCCGCCCGCAGCCCGTCCGGGCCGGCGTCGCGCAGGTCCTCGGCGTGCACCGAGTGGACCTCGCCGCTGGAGGCCTCGACCTCCGCCAGCGCCCGCGCCACCATCCGCGCCAGCCGCCGCTGCCCGCTGGACGGCGCGCCGATCAGCAGCAGCGCCGGCGCCGACGCGCTCGACACCTCCTGCCCGCGCAACCGCCGCGCCCACTTGCCGCGCCGCCGCACCTCCGTCACCACCCGGCCGATGTCGTCGGCGCCGCACAGGAACCGGATCCCGTACGCCTCGGCGATCTGCGGGCTCGACTCCGGCACCGGCGCCGGCGGCGCCGGCGGGACCGGCTCGGGCACGGGCGCCGGAGGCGGCGGCAGATCCGGCTGCTGCGCCGCCGGCGGCGGCGCGGCGGGCGTCTGGGCGGTCGCGGCGGGCGGAATCGGCGCACCCGGCCACGCCGGGCCCTGGTCCAGCATGGTGCGGAACGCGTCGGTGTCCAGCTGCGTCGCCGAGGCGTAGGCGGCCGGAGACGCGGGCTCCGACGGCCAGCGCGGCTCGTCCTCCGCCGGATCCGACGGCCACCGCGGCTCCTCCGCCGCGGCGGGAGCCGGCCGCGCGGGCTCGGGCGCCGGCTGCGCCGCGGGCTCCGGCCGGGCCTCAGGACGCGGCTCCGCGGCCGGCGGGGGCGGCGGGACGTCGGAGCCCAACGGGTTCTGCATCCCCGCCCGTTCGTCCCGCACCGGAGACGCCGCGGGACCGGGCCCGGGGCCGGGCGGCGGAGGCGGCGCGGGCGCCTGCGCGCGGACCCCGAACGGGTCGGACGGCGCGGGCGGCGGCACCGACGGACCGGACCCGTGCGCCTGCGCGGGCCCCGGCGGCGCGACCGGAGGCGAGACCGGGGGCGAGACCGGCGGCGCCGACGGGGGCTCCATCGGCGCGGCGGCCGGCGGCGGGCCCGGCGCCTCCTGCGCCGGCTCGGGCACCGGCGCGACCGGACGGTCGGCGTCCGAGCCCGAGGAGGCGCGCTCGGCCGCCATGTGCGCGCGGGCGGCCTTGATGATGTCCCACGCCGACAGCTCGTCGGTCGACGGCGGGGAGTGCATCGCCGGGGACGTCAGCTCCGCCGCGACCGCCTGCGGCACCGCGAACCCCGTCGCCGGCGGCGGCACCTGCGCCAGCCGGCACCAGGTCAGCCCGACCGTGTAGGTGGTGGCCAGCAGCGCCGCCAGCGCGTCGGCGTCGTCGCGGCGCAGCGCGTCCGGCAGCCGCCCGTCGCGCGGCCACAGCGCCCGCAGCGGATGGGCCGGGTCGCTCAGCACCGCCTGCAGCGTGCGGGCGCTGTCGGGGTCCAGCCACCGCTGCAGCGCCGGCAGCGCGCCCGGCGCGGCCTGCAGGTCGGCGGCCAGCACCGCGATCCCCGCGCGGCGGACCTCGTCGTGGCTGCGGCCGCCCGCCGCGGGGCGCGGCCCGGTCAGCCCGTGCACGATCTGCTCCAGGTCGTACAGCGCGAGCCGCAGGTACTCCCCGGGCGCGGTGTCGCGGACCATCGGGGTGGCGAACTCGGCGGGACACCGGCGCCGCCACTCCTGCACGATCGCCTCCGGCCCGTACCGGACGGTCGCCATGTCCTGGTTGACCGTCCGCAGCGACGCCGCCGTCACCGCGGCGAGCGCGTCGGCGCCGGGACGGAACCGCGGGTCGGCCTGCAGGCCCGCCGCGACCTCGTACATCACCCGCGCGATGTGCGCGGCGCCGCCGCCGTCGCCGGCGCCGAGCCGGTGGACGTAGTAGCCGGCCAGGGTGGCGAAGTCCGGCGGCATCATCCAGTGCAGCCGGTCGGCCGAGGTGGTCAGGAACGGGATGAACGACTCGATCAGCGGATGCTCGGTCAGCACCACCGGGGACCCCGCGCACCACAGCAGCGCCCCCCACGCGGCCGCGATGGTGCTGGGCGTGCCGGGCTGGAACATCGGGTCGCGCTGGGCGAACTGCTGCGGGTTCACCGCCAGCGCGGTGGTGATGGCCTGGGAGATCCGCGCGACGACCGCGGTGTCGGGGACGGGCCCGAGGAACCCCAGCGGCGCGACCCGCCCCGCCGACAGGTCCGGGCCGGTCGGGTACAGCTGCGGCGGGACCGGCGGCGTCCCGCCGCCGCGCGGCGCCGGGACCGCGACGCGGCGGTCCTCGAAGTCGGGCGGGGGAGGGCAGGGATGCCAGGCGCCGTCCAGCCCGCACCGGTACCAGCGGCCCCAGGCGCCGAACAGCCACCATTCCCCGGCGCCCCACAGCATCCGCGCGGCGATCTGCGCGGCGCGCTCCTGCGGCTGGGCGGTCCGCCACCACGGCGAGGCGACCAGCTCGCGCACGTTGCCCTCGACCGCCGCGAACAGGTCCGCGCCCGGGCCGCCTCCCGTCCCGCCGGGTCCCGCCCCGGCCCCCTGCCAGCTCACCCGGCGAATAGTAGTCCTCCCCGGCGGAGTGTCCGGCATGCCGCGTTCGGTGCACTGGCCGGCACACGGCCGGCGCGCGTCCGGCCGCGCCGCTCCCACCCTCGCCATGTAATGACCGTTATGGCACGATGCTCCTGATCGAGGGAGAGGGGAGGAGCGGGCGATGGGCGTCGACGCGGCCGCGCGCACCCGCGCGCAGGGCGTCGCGCTGGCGGTGTTCTCCTCGGTGTGCTTCGGGGCGTCCGGCCCGTTCGGCAAGGCGCTCATCGAAGGCGGGCTGGAACCGCTGCAGGCGGTGTGGCTGCGCATCGCGGTGTCGGCGGCCGTGCTGGTCCCGATCGCTGCCGCGGTGCGGACCCGCCCGGGCGCCCGCCCCCTGCGCGCGCAACTGCGGCCCCACCTCGGACGGCTGACGCTGTACGGGCTGACCGGCGTCGCCGGATGCCAGGCGTGCTACTACCTGGCCGCGTCCCGGCTGCCCGTCGGCGTGGCGATCCTGCTGGAGTTCACCGGCCCCGTCATGGTGCTGGCCTGGCTGCGGCTGGTGCGCCGCGCCCCCGTGCACCGCACCGCCGCCGCCGGCGTCGTCGTCGCGATGGCGGGACTCGCGCTGGTCGTCCAGGTGTGGACGGGCCTGAGCCTCGACCCGCTCGGGCTGGCCGCCGGGCTCGGCGCCGCCGCCTGCCAGGCGTCCTACTTCCTGCTGGTCGACCGCCTCGCCGGACGCGTCGACCCGCTGGTCATCACCACCGCCGGCAGCGCGGTCGCCGCCGCCGCGCTCGCCCTGCCCGCCGCGCCGTGGGCGCTGCCCTGGGACGTGCTCGCCGCCGCCGTCCCCGTCGGTGGGCGCACCGCCCCCGGCTGGACGCTGGTCGCCTGGATCGCGCTGGTCAGCACCGTGCTGGCCTACCTCACCGGGATCGCCGGGCTGCACCGCCTGTCGGCGCAGGTCGGCGGCGCCATCTGCTACACCGAGGCGGTCGCGGCCACCCTCATCGCCTGGGCGGCGCTCGGCGAACGCCTCACCGCCGTGCAGATGACCGGCGGCGTCATCGTCCTGGCCGGCGCCTACATCGCCCAGCGCGCCGCCACCGCACCCGACGCCCCGAACGCCCCGGGCGCGGCGGACACCGCGCCCGGGGCCCTGCCCGCGCCCAGCGCCGCCGACGCCCGCAACTGACCGGCCGCCTGCCCCCGCACCGGCACGCACCGCACCGGCACCGCGCCGGCGCCTGCGGCCGGACGCGGCGGTCAGGCGTTCTCGGCGCGGAACCGCCGGGCGCCCAGCCACACCGACACCACCAGCAGCACCACCGCGACCAGCGCGCCCTCGGCGACCGCCGCCGTCGCGTAGTCGCCCAGGAACGCCGCGCGCGCCGCGTCCACCACGTACCGGAACGGCGTGCACCGCGACACCACGTCCAGCCACCCCGGCGCCAGGCTCATCGGCAGCAGGATCCCCGACAGCAGCATCAGCGGCAGCGTCACCGCCGACAGCAGCGGCGCGAACGCGTCCTCGGCGCGCGTCCGCATCGCCAGCACGTACGACAGCGACGCGACGGCGACCGCCAGCGACACAACGAACAGCAGCCCGACGGCGATGCCGCCCGCCGGCGCGCGCAGCCCCAGCGCCAGCCCGACCGCCACCAGCATCACCGCCTGGAACGCCACGATGACGGTGTCGCGCAGCACCCGGCCGAGCAGCAGCGCCGTGCGGCTCACCGGCGTCACCCGCAGCCGCTCCACCACCCCCGACCGCAGCTCGGCGATCAGCCCGAACCCGACGAACCCGGCGCCGAACAGCGCCAGCTGGATCAGCACGCCCGGCACGAACACCTGCCAGGCGTTGCCGGCGCCGAAGCCGCGCACGTCCACCAGCCTCGACAGCAGCGGCCCGAACAGCACCAGGTACAGCAGCGGCTGCATCGCGCCGAACACCACCGCGACCTTGCTGCGCAGCGTCTGCCGCAGGTAACGGCCGAACACCAGCCGGGTGTCGGCGGCGGTCCGCGCCAGCGACCCCGGCAACGACGTCGCCATGGACGTGGACAGGGACAGGGACATCGCGGTCCTCCTTCTCTCTCGGGACGAGCGCGGCCGGGTCAGGCGGCGTCGCGCAGGGAACGGCCGGTGACGGTGAGGAACACGTCGTCGAGGCTCGGACGGGCCAGGTTCAGCGACGCCAGCTCCACACCGGCGGCGTCCAGCGCCCGCACCAGGCTCATCAGCTGCCGCTCGCCGTCCTCGACGGTCAGCCGCACCCCGCCGCCGCTGACCACCGCCTCCCGCACGGACGAGTGCCGCGACAGCGCCTCGCGCGCCGGCGCCGCGCCCGCCGGGTCGGCCAGCTCGAGCGTGACCACGTCCCCGGCGACGCGGCGCTTCAGCTCGGCGGGCGTGCCCGCGGCGACGATCCGCCCCCGGTCGATGATCAGCAGCCGGTCGCACAGGGCGTCGGCCTCGTCCAGGTAATGGGTGGTCAGGAACACCGTCGTGCCGTCCTCGGCGCGCATCGAGCGGACGTGCTCCCACAGGTTCCCGCGGCTCTGCGGGTCCAGGCCGGCCGTCGGCTCGTCCAGGAACAGCAGCGGCGGGCGGTGCACCAGCCCCAGCGCGATGTCCAGCCGGCGACGCTGCCCGCCCGACAGCGCCCCGCACGGCCGCGACCCCAGGCCCTCCAGCTCCAGGCGCGCGCACAGCTCGGCGATCCGCTCCGCGCGGCCGTCCACCCCGTACAGGCGGGCCTGCAGGCCCAGCTCCTCGCCGGCCGGGACCGAGGGGTCGGTGCCGCCGCCCTGCGCGACATATCCGATGCGGCGCCGCACCCCGCCCGGGTCGGCGCGCAGGTCGTGCCCGGCGACCGTGGCGGTGCCGGCGGTCGGCGCCAGCAGCGTCGTCAGCATCCGCAGCGTGGTGGTCTTGCCGGCGCCGTTGGGCCCGAGGAACCCGACGATCTCGCCGGGCGCCACCGACAGGTCCACGCCGCGCACGGCCTCCACCGTGCCGTGCTTGCCGGTGAAGGTGCGGGCGAGCCCGCGTGCCTCGATCACGATTGACCTCCGCTGGGGGGTGAACGACTCGCCGACAGAGTAACCACAAATTTGCAGTCACACCAAGTTTTCAGTGACACCAGTGAAGGTAGGATTCCGGGCATGGGAGAGGAGATCGACCGGCGCCCCGAACCCCGGCTCGGCCTGCGCGAGCGCAAGAAGCGCGAGACCCGCCGCCGCATCGCCGACATCGCCACCGGGCTGTTCATCACGCGCGGCTTCGACAACGTCACCGTCGCCGACGTCGCCCGCGTCGCCGACGTGTCGGTCAACACCGTCTTCAACTACTTCAAGACCAAGGAGGACCTGTTCTTCGACCGCCAGGACGAGATGATCGAGACCGCCGGGCACGCCTTCCGCGACCGCCGCCCCGGCGAGGGCGTCGTCGCGGTGTTCCGCCGCCGCTTCTTCGAAGGCCTGGACGAGGGCTCCTACCGCACCGCCTTCCACGAGGGCTCGGAGGTGTGGATGAAGACCGTCAGCGACAGCCCCGCCCTCACCGCCCGCTCCCGCGAACTCGGCCGGCGGATGAAGGACGTCCTCGCCGACCTGCTCGCCGAGGAGACCGGCGCCGGACCCGACGACATCGCCCCCCGCGCGGTCGCCTCGATGATCTACGCCGCGCAGGGCGTCCTCATCGAGGAGATCGCCGCCCGCAAGAGCGCCGGCGAGACCCTCCAGGAGATGCGCGAGGACGTCTACGCCTCCGCCGCCCGCGTCTTCGACCTGCTGGAACACGGCATCGGCGACTACGCGCCGAAACCCGCGGACGACCGGTAGCGGCGCGCCGCCCGCGCCGCCGCCGGAAAATGGGTGTCGACACGCTCCGCGGCGTTCCTAGACTCCATGATTGCGGAGGCGAACAATCATGGACACCCCCACGTTCCTGGCCCACCTGCAGACCCACGACACCCCGCTCACCCTGCCGAGGGGCGGCACCCTGCGCTGGGACGACGCGGACCTGCACCGCGCCGCCCACGCCGCCGGCCCCGAGCACTACGCGCTGCTGGCCCTCGCCCCCGGCGCGCTGCCCTGGCAGCGCGCCCGCGTCCTGCTGCAGACCCTCGCCGCCACCCAGGCCGGCCTCGACGCCCCCACCCGCGACACCCTCGCGCGCCTGGCCCGCGTCCTGACGCTGGCGCTGCCGCCCGCGCACGTCATCACCGCCCTGCTCGCCCTGCGCCGGCTGCGCGCCAACCACAAGCACACCACCCGCGCCGTCCTGCGGTTCGTGCTCGAGCACCCCGACGCCGACACCCTCATCGCCGCGCGCCGCCCCGCCCTGCTCGACTGCTTCGAGCACGCGCTCGGCAAGACCGCCGCCCGCGGCTGCGCCCGCCGCATCGCCGGCGGCGACACCGGCTCGGACTACCTGCGGCGCCGCCTGCTGCGCTTCCTCGCCGTCCCCGCCACCGCCCCCGGCCGCGTCGAGGCCCTCTACGCCCCGCCCGCGACCGGCACCGCGACCGGCACCGCGACCGGCCCCGGAGCGGGCGCGGACGCCGCCGCGCGGGCGCTGCCCGACGAGCCCGCCCTCGCCCTCGACGCCGCCGGCGAACGGCCCGCGACCGTCACCGCCACCAACCGCGGCGACATCGCCGCCACCCTGGTCCACCTGTACCGGGGCGGCCCCGCCGAGGACCTGTACGCCGCCCTCGGCCGCTACCTCGACGACGCCGCCCGCGCCTTCCCCCGCTTCACCGGCACCGTCGCGCTCGTCCTGGACGCCTCGGCGTCCATGCGCGGCCACGGCGAACGCGAATGGGCCGTGCTGTCGCAGGCCGCCGCGCTGCGGATGCTGCTGTCGCGGGTGTGCGACCGGCTCGAGGTCATCGAGGTCGGCGGCGACGAACGCGCCCCGCGCGGCGCCACCGACCTGGCCACCGGCGTCCTGGACGCCCTCGGCACCGGCCCCGACCTGGTCGCCGTCGTCTCCGACGGCTACGAGAACCGGTTCCCCGGCGACCTCGCCCGCGTCACCGCCACCCTCCCGCGCGCCGGCGTCACCACCCCCGTGGTGTTCTGCCACGCCCTGTTCACCGGCGCCGACGACCTGACGCTGCGCCGCCCCGACCCGTCCCTGCCGCAGCGCGGATTCTGGCACCAGGACGACTTCACCGCCCTGCTGCCCTGGATGTTCGCGCACTGCCCCGCCGGCCGCCCCTGGCTGCACACCGCCCTGAGCGCCCGCCTGGACGCCCTGGACCGGCAGGCCACCGACCTCACCGCCGCCCTCGCCGCCTGACCCGGGCCCCGCCCGCGCACCACCGCCCCCGCCCCGGGCAGGGCCGGTCCATCCGGCACGACAGAAAGAGCACCGCATGACCGACACCACGGCGCTCGACACCCTGGTCCCCGGCCCGCTCAGCCTCGCCGGGCACCGCCTCGGCACCCCGCAGCAGGCCGGCGCGCTCACCATGGTGCCGATCTCCGGGCCCGCCCGCCCCGGCTTCGTCCCGCCCCGCACCGGGCTGAAGCTGTCGCGCGTCACCGGCTACGGCCGCCTCGAACTGCGCAACGGCGCCGACACCGGCGTCGCGATCGTCCCGCTGCACCTCGGCTACGTCCAGGACGCCGCGCAGAACCACGCGCTGTGCCGGTCGGCGTTCCTCGCGCCCGGGCAGCGCCTGCTGTTCGAGGACGCCTGCTGCGTCCAGCAGACCCAGGGCGGCTACCTCACCGGACGCGACCAGTGGTTCTTCGTGCTGCCCGTCGAACTGCGCGCCCGCGCCCTGCAACTGCGCGGCGTGCGCGGCTACGCCAAGCTGTGGGACGACATCGCCGACCTCAACCACCGCTGCGGGCTGCCCCGCCGCGGCCACCTGGAGCAGATCCTGTCGCGCAAGCGGCCCGTCCTCACCCAGTTCCAGAACCGCCTGGAACCCCAGCCCGGCCAGGTCGGCGCGCTGTTCTTCGTCGCCGGCCGCTTCGCCGGCCTGGAGATCTGCCCCGACCCCGGCTACTTCGCCGAGATGTGGACCGCGCTGGTCTGCTTCGCCTACGGCGTCGCCGCCTGGCGCGCCGAGCCCGCGCCGCCCGGCCCGCACGCCGCCGCCGTCCCCTTCGAGGCGGCCGGCCTGGCCGAGCTGCGCGGCGCCCTGGACCGCGACCGCGCCGACCGCGTCGCCGAGATCGCCGGATGGCCCGCCGGCGTCCCCGGCGGACCCGTCGAGGTCCAGGAGGAGGAGCGCTACCTGGACCTGCGGCTGTCCACCCTCACCGCCCCGCACCTGGCCGGCCAGGTCGTCACCGACGGCGGCCGCACCGTCTACGCCTCCCTGTTCGCCCGCTGAACCCGCCCCGCCCCCGGCCCCGCCTCCGGCCCCGCGCCGGGCGACGCGTCCGGGGCCGCCCCGGAAAAGGGGTTGCCCCGGACGGCCCCCACCCAGTTGAATCGGACCCACGGGAACTGAGCCGGACCCGTCAGGCGAAACACCGGATTCCATGTTCGGATCTCGCACGACGCTCGTAACGTCGCCAGGCGATCAGGAGCCTGACACGGTGCCGGCCGCCTGTCCCGTCTCCTCCAGGTACGGCGCGAGCGCCGCCCGTACCGGCCCGGGCATCTCCCTCTTGGCCTTGGAGCCCGGGTCGATGAACACGTGCCGCACCTCCCCGTCGGCCATCAGCCGCCCCTCCACCAGGAACCGCGGCCGCACCACCATGCTCGTCGTGCCGAGACGCGCCACCGGCATCTCCACGTCCACCAGGTCGTCGAACCGCGCGCCCTCCCGGTAGCGGATCCGCGCCTCCGCCACCACCAGGTCGTACCCCGCCGCCAGCATCTCATCCGGGCCACACACCGCCGCGCGCCACAGCTCCGTCAACGCCACGTCGTAGAAGAACAGGTAGTGGCCGTTGAACACCACGCCCTGCTGGTCGCACTCGCTGTACCGCACCCGCAACCGATGCGCGAAGATCTGCCCCATACGGCCACATACTGCCGCAACCCGCGCGTGGCGGGCGACGGCGCCTCCGCGCGGTCCCGCACCGAAAGCTATAAGCATTGCTTCTGGAAACCAGAAGAACCATCTGTTGGACTTCTGGGCGCCGGGGGTCGAGCATGGGAGGTGACACACCAGCCACCAGGGAGGACACCATGGAGAAGGCCATGCGGCCCGAGGACATCACCCGCCTGTTCGTCGAGCGCTCCAACGCCGGCGACGCCGCCGGGGTCGCCGCGCTGTACGAGGAGGACGCCGTGATGGCCTACCCGCCCGGCTCCCGGACCGTTGGACGCGAGGCGATCCGCGCGCTGTGGGAGAAGGTGCTCGCCGGGCGCCCGCGCTTCGAACCCGAGGAGCCGCTGCCCACCCTCGTCAGCGGCGACATCGCCCTCACCTCCACCCCGCCCAGGGACGGCGCCGGCGCCCGCGCGCAGGTCGTCCGCCGCCAGCCCGACGGCAGCTGGCTCCGCGTCCTCGACCAGCCCGAGTTCGTCACCCCGGGCGCCTGACCCGCCGCGCCCCCGGGCCACGCGCACGCCGAACCCGGGTCCGGGGGAGGCGGCGCGCCCGGGGGAGGGGTGGGCGGCCGGTCAGCTCGCGAGGAACTCCAGCAGGTCCCGGTTGAAGCGCTCCTTGTCGCCCGGCACCATCGCGATGCCGTGCGAGCCGCCCTCGTAGACCTTCAGCGTCGCGTCCGGAATGATCCGCGCCGACTTGCGGGCCGTCGCGTCGATCGGGACGATCTGGTCGTCGTCGCCGTGCACGATCAGGGTCGGCACGTCGAACTTCTTCAGGTCGTCGGTGAAGTCGGTCTCGGCGAACGCCGTCGTGCAGTCCACGCCCGCCTTGATGGTCTCGTGCATCGCCATGAACCAGAACGCGTCCCGGTTGCCCTGCGTCGCCTTGCCGCCCGGGCGGTTCGCGCCGAAGAACCCCTCCGAGCTGTCCTTCCAGAACTGCGAGCGCTCCCGCAGGATCCCGGCCTTGATGTCCTCGAACACCTGCGCCGGGACGCCCTCGGGATTGGCGTCGGTGCGCAGCATCAGCGGCGGGATCGCCGACAGCAGCACGGCCTTGGCGACCCGGCCGGTGCCGTGCCGGCCGATGTAGCGGGCCAGCTCGCCGCCGCCCATCGAATGCGCCACCAGCGTGACGTCCCGCAGGTCCAGCGTGCCGAGCAGGTCGGCCAGGTCGTCGGCGAAGGTGTCGAAGTCATAGCCGTCCCACGGCTGCGACGAGCGGCCGTGCCCGCGCCGGTCGTGGGCGATGCCGCGGTACCCGGCGTCGGCCACCGCCGTCAGCTGGTCCTCCCACGCGTCGGCGTTCAGCGGCCAGCCGTGGATGAACACCACCGGGGCGCCCGAGCCCCAGTCCTTGTAGAAGATCTCGTTGCCGTCGCGCGTGGTGACGTACCCCATGCCTGCGACCCCCCTTGACGAATCGGTGCACGTATCGGTGCGTTCCGGGCGACCTTCCCGCGACGGCGCGCCGGTATCCGCACCCCGGGGCGCGGGAGGGCAAGCCGCGGTCGACCTTTCTTTGCCGTCCCGCGCCCCCCGGCCCGGGCTGAAGTCTCGGCAAAGCCGGGCGCGTGCCCGCGGGCGGCGGACGCGGCCGCGGCTAACGTGCGGGCATGCCGCAGACGCCCGGCGCCAGGCCCGCATACGCGCCCGCCGACGTCCCGCCCGACGCACCCCCCGCACCCCCCGCACCTCCCGAGCCGCCCGCGGCGGGGCCCGCGTCCACCGCCGGACGGCCCGGCCCCCGGCGGATGCCGGCCTGGCTGCCTCGCGCGTTCGTGCTCGCCGGCGCCGTCGTCCTGGCGTTCATGGCGCTGCTGTGGCTGCTGCAGCGGCTGCGGGACCTGCTGCTGATCGTGCTGGTCTCGCTGTTCCTGGCGTTCGCGATCGAGCCCGCGGTGGACTGGCTGGCGGCGCGCGGATGGCGGCGCGGCGCCGGCACCGGGCTGATGTTCGTGGTCATCGGGGTCCTGCTCGCCGGGTTCCTCGGCGGCATCGGGTCGCTGCTGGCCACCCAGACCACCCACCTGATCAACGGGTTCCCCGGCTACGTCCGGCAGGTCGTCGACTGGGTCAACGCCACCTTCGGCACCCACCTGTCGCGCGACACCCTGTTCCAGCGGCTCCCCACCGTGACCGGCACGCTGTCACGGCACCTGTCGTCCCTGGCGCAGAACGTGTGGGGGATCGGCGCCACCGCCTTCGGGGTCGTCTTCAAAGGGCTCGGGGTACTGCTGTTCACCTTCTACCTGTCGGCGCAGGGCCCGCAGCTGCGCCGGCAGGTGTGCTCGCTGCTGCCGCCGCGCCGGCAGCGGGAGGTGCTGCGGGCCTGGGAGATCGCGATCGGCAAGACCGGCGGCTACATCTACTCCCGCGCGCTGCTGGCACTGATCTCCGGGGTCGCGCACTACGTCGCGCTGGCCGGGCTCGGAGTGCCGTACGCGGCGACGCTGGCGCTGTGGGTCGGGGTGGTGTCGCAGTTCATCCCCGCGGTCGGCACCTACCTGGCGGGCGCGGTGCCGGTCCTGATCGCGCTGACCCGGTCGCCGGCGACCGCGCTGTGGATCCTGCTGTTCATCGTCGCCTACCAGCAGGTGGAGAACTACCTCCTGCAGCCCCGCATCACCGCCCGGACGCTGGACATGCACCCGGCGGTCGCGTTCGGGCTCGTCCTGGCCGGCGTGGCGGTCGCCGGACCGGTCGGGGCGCTGGTCGCGCTGCCGTTCGGCGCGAGCGTGCAGGCGTTCGCCGGCGCCTACGTCCGCCGCTACGACGTGGAGGAGCACCCCCTCACCCGGACGGTGCCGCCCGCGCGCGCACGCCGGTGGTCGCTTCGCCGCAGCCGCCGCCGCGAGTGACCGCAGGCTTTACCCCCACCATGGCGGACCCGGACCACATCGTCGACCATTGCCGTGGACGCGCCCGCCCCGCCGGGTTAGCGTGCCCGCAGAACCTTGATCAACCTGGCAGCTCGGGGGCGGAGGGAGCCGTCATGCACCTGCCCCGCACGCACCTGTCCCGCAACCGCCCGGCCCGCGAGCACCTGTCCCGCGAGCACCTGTCCCGCGAGCATCCGGCCCGCCCGCCGGGCACGGGCCGCGCGCGCCGCGCCGTCGCGGGGCTGGCGGCCGCGGCGCTCGCCGCCGCCACGCTGACCGTGCCCGCCGCGCCCGCCCGCGCCGGCGCCGCGCCCGCCGGCGGCAAGGACCCCGCCCTGACGCGGCTGCTGCGCTCGATGAGCCTGCAGGACAAGGCCGCCCAGCTGTTCGTCCTGCAGGTGTACGGCAAGAGCGCCGACACCACCGACCCCGCCGACGTCGCCGCCAACCGCAAGCTGTACGGGGTCGACAACGCCGCCCAGGTCGTCGCCCGCTACCACCCCGGCGGATTCATCTACTACGCCAACAATGTCGACGACCCCGGGCAGCTCGCCGGGTTCTCCAACGGCATCCAGCACGCCGCGACGGCCCAGCCGCTCCGCATCCCCGAGACGATCGCCACCGACCAGGAAGGCGGCATCGTCGCCCGCGTCCAGCCGCCGGCCACCCAGTCGCCCGGCAGCATGGCGCTGGCCGCCGGACGCAGCACCGGCGACGCCCGCGCGCTCGCCCGCATCACCGGGCAGGAACTGCGCGCCATCGGCGTCAACCAGGACTACGCGCCGGACTCCGACGTCAACGTCAACCCCGCCAACCCCGTCATCGGCGTGCGCTCCTTCGGCTCCGACCCGTCGCTGGTGTCGTCCATGGTCACCGCGCAGGTCGGCGGCTACCGGTCCGCGGGAGTGACCGCCACCGCCAAGCACTTCCCCGGGCACGGCGACACCACCACCGACAGCCACACCGGCGTGCCTCGCATCGGGCACACCCGCGCCCAGTGGGAGAAGCTCGACCTGCCGCCCTTCCGCGCCGCGATCGCCGCGGGCGTCGACTCCATCATGACCGCGCACATCATCGTCCCCGCGCTCGACCCGTCCGAGGACCCCGCCACCCTGTCCAAGCCGATCCTCACCGGCATCCTGCGCGACCAGCTGCACTACCGCGGCGTCATCGTCACCGACGCCCTGGACATGCAGGGCGTCCGCGACAAGTACGGCGACGAGCGCATCCCCGTCCTGGCCCTCAAGGCCGGCGCGGACGTGCTGCTCAAACCCCCGGCCGACGCCTCCGGCAACGGCGTGTTCGCCCGCCAGCTCGCCGCCGTCGTCGACGCCGTCAAGACCGGCGAGATCAGCGAGGAACGCCTCGACGCGTCGGTGTACCGGGTGCTGGCCCTCAAGCAGAAGCGCGGGCTGTTCCGCGACCCCTACGCCGACACCTCCCGCATCGGCCGCACGGTCGGCACCCGCGCGCACCTGGCCGCCGCGCAGCGCGCCACCGACCGCACCACCACCCTGGTCAAGGACGACGCCGGCCTGCTGCCGCTCAAGTCCGGGCCCCGCAAGGCGCTGGTCGCCGGATGGGGCACCGCCACCACCGCCGGGCTCGCCACCGGGATCGGCGAGCACGGCGCCGCCACCACCGTCCGCAGCACCGGGCTCAGCCCCACCCAGGCGCAGATCGACGACGCCGTCGCCGCCGCGCAGGGCCAGGACCTCATCGTCGCCGTCACCAACCGCGCCTGGGACGTCAGCACCGAACCGGGCCACCAGGGCCCCGGGCAGACGAACCTCGTCAAGGCACTGGTCGCCACCGGGAAACCCGTCGTCGTCATCGCCGTCCGCGACCCCTACGACATCGCCTACTTCCCCGAGGCCGCCACCTACCTGGCCACCTACTCCTACACCGCCGAGGCCCTGCGCTCGGCCGTCGGGACGCTGTTCGGCGAGAACCCGCCGCACGGGAAGCTGCCCGTCGCCATCCCCACCCGCGACGACCCCGGCACCGCCCTCTACCCGTTCGGCCACGGCCTGACCTACCGGCAGCGGCACGGCTAGAGCACCGGCCCGCGCCGTTCGCGCCGCCTTCCGGCGCGAACGGCGACGGCCCCGTTACGGGGACCCCCGGGCCCACGGCCCGGTTCCGGGGACGACAGCCGCGGTCGTCCCCGGAACCGGGCCGGGCTCGGCTTGTGACCACACCCGCGCGATCAGGACCCGCGCGATCAGGCGGCAGGGCCCGCCGCCCGGTCACGGCCGGACGGCGTGGCCCTCGCGCGTCAGCGGTGCTTCGCGGTGACGGTGACCTGGCTCGCGCCGATCGCCTTCATCATCGTCGGCCAGATCTTGGTGGCCTCGCGGATCCACGCGGGCCAGTTGTGGCGGCCGTCGCCGTAGATGTCGGCGGTGTAGGGCACCTTCAGCTCGTCCAGGCGCTTCTTGAACTCGTTGTTGTCCGCGCCGACCGCGATCTCGCTCAGCAGGCCGATGTCCCACGGCGCCACGTTCGGGTCGCCGGGGCCGGGCCGGCCGGTCGTGCCGGCGGAGAAGAACAGCTGCGTGCCGCGCAGCTTGTCGGCCAGCGCGTAGGGGTCGTGCGCGGCCCAGTTGGCGTCGTCGGCCCACGGGATGCCCCAGATCGCGAACGGGTCCTGCCCGTTGCCGGCGTTGGTGAACATCAGCATCGCCGGCATGCCCGCCGACCGCAGCGACAGCGTGCCGCTGAGCGAGGCGACGTACTTGAACAGCCCCGGGTGCCGGGCCGCGTAGCTGTAGGCGCCCTGCCCGCCGGAGGAGTTGCCGATCGCCGCGCGGACCGCGCCCGCGCCGTAGTTGCGCTCCATCAGCTGGCGCACCTCGGCGGTGTGGAAGGTCTCCCACTTGGGGGTCCCGCCCTTGCCGTAGTTGTACCAGTCGGTGTAGGAGCCGTTCTCGCCCTCCGGCATGACCACCAGGGCGTCGTACTTGGCCGCCCAGGCCTCGATGTCGGTGTTCTTGGTCCAGGAGGTGTAGTCGTCCTGGCCGCCGTGGAAGGCGTACAGCACCGGCCACGTCCGCGTCGACCCGCGCTGCCAGTCCTTGGGCAGCAGGATCCGCGTCTTGACCGACTTGCCGAGCGCCGGGGAGGAGATGGTGACGTCCACCTCGCGGTCGGCGACCTTGGTCTCCTGGGTGATCTGCGCGCCGTCGTCCGCCTTCGCCGGGGACGTGTCCGCCCGCGCCGCCCCGGCTCCGGCCGCGCCGACCCCGGCCACCAGGACGGTGGCGATGGTGCTCGCCGTCACCGAGCGCCGCCAGCGGACGACTGTGAGTACCGGACCGCGGACAGAGGGTGTCATATGCTCACCTTGCGGAACTGCCCGACCCCCGTGGCCGTGCGACTTCCGCAGAGTGTGCCGCCGACCCGCCAAATGATCTACAGGCCGGAGTAATAAGAAAGACCCGGACCACTGTAGATATGTGAGTCATTTCGGAGACGCGGTGAGCGTCCGGTGACAGCCGGGTCACCCGGGACGGCGCCCACCCGGACGGTGCGCCAGGAACCGCGCGAGATCCCCGACCATCGGGGCGTCGAACGTGCCCGCCACCGCCCGCACCAGCATCCCGAACGGCGCCTCCGGCGGCTCCACCCGCATCAGCCACGCCACCCGGTCCGCGCACAGCGGATCGAACACCGCCGCGGCCACCAGCATCGAGGTGAACTGCGCCGCCATCGTCGCCTCCAGCACCGGCCGGGCCGGCTCGCGGGAGCGCAGCCACTCGGTGCCCGCCCACTCCACGGCAGCGATCCACGCCTGCACGGTCGAGCGCAGCACCCCGCTCGGCGCGTCCACCCGCAGCGTCCGGTACGTCAGCGCGCAGATCTCGTCGCGGACCTTCTGCGCGGTCGACAGCGTCGCCTCCGGCGCCTGCCGGCCACCCACGCCCAGCAGGCTGGCGTAGCCGACCTCGTAGCGCTCCAGGAAGTCGACGTACAGCTCCAGCCGCCGCATCATCTGCTGCGACGGCGCGCCCCCGGCGACCTGGGCCAGCCGGTCGGTCAGCTCCGCGCCGACCCGGTCCGCGGCCGCCTCGTACAGCTCCTGCTTGCCCTCGAAGTACCGGTACACCGACGAGCGGGAGGTGCCCGCCTCCCGAGCCACGTCGTCGATCGACACCTCCGGCTCGGGCCGCCGCCCGAACGCCTCGATCGCGGCCTCGATGATCTCCTCGCGGCGGCGGTCCTGGGACAGCCGCCGGAACGGGGGCCGCCGGCGCGGCGCCGCCTCACCTGCCATGCGCGTCACCCTAGCGGTGGACGCCACGCCCCGATCCCGCCCCCGATCCCGCACCGAGCGCGGACGGGCGCGTGGGTGTGAGGCACCTCTCGGGACGAGCGGTCCCGCGCATCGGGCAGGATCGAGGGATGCGGGAGCACCGGCCGGGGGGCGGGCTCCCCGACCGGCGCCCGCCCCGCGCACTGGCGGCGGTCGCGGCCGTCGCGCCGGAC
>NZ_JBGNUT010000047.1:0-62512 GCF_041951385.1 Actinomadura sp. NTSP31
AAGCAGTTCCGGGCGGTCGCAACCCGCTACGACAAGAGAGCCTTCGTCTACGACGGCACCATCGACGTCGCCTCCATCAAGATCTGGCTCCGCGACCTCACCCAAGATCCGTCGGACACGACCTAGAGGGCGGAGCCGCTGCGGGCCGCCCGCATGTCCGCGCCGTCGCTTCTGCCAGGACCTGAGCGCCGGGTTATGAGGTTCGGCTCACAGTCCGATTTCGGCTTCGAGCTGGCGGCGCCAGGCGGCGCCGTCGCGCCAGTACCGCATGACCATCAGCAGGCTCTTCCAGCGGCCGCGTTCGCCGATGGCCGTGGGCGGGATGTTGGCCTCGCCGCCGCTGGTGGCCAGCCCGGCGCGCAGTCCGTGCCAGGAGTAGGCGCTCGGATCCTCCAGGGGCGCGGGCCGCCCGCGGGCGGCTGCGGCGTCGTTGACGCGGGCCACCGCCGCCCGCACCAGGGCGTTGAGGGTGGTGTTGCCGATCCGGGGCACCCCACCGGCCGGGTGCCGGGCTGCGTAGCCGGGGGTGCCGGCCAGCCGGTCGTACTGGTCGACTGCGCGGATCAGCGGCCCGTCGGTGATGCCGTGCGCGGCCAGGGTGTCGATCCAGGCCTGGGTGAGGCGAACGGGGCAGCTGGCCACGTGCTGGCCGCGTTGGATGTGCTGGATGGAGCCGGCCGCCTGCTGGTCGGTCTTGGAAGCGCGGATGGTGACGGTCATCCGGCCCGGCTCGGGGAAGGCGATGTCCTCGATGTCCAGGGCGGCGATCTCGCTGGACCGTCCGGCCAGGGTGAGCCCCAGCACCAGTGTCACCTGGACCTGCAGTGCGCGCAGCGCGCTGATCCGCTGGTCCAGGCGCGGGGTGGTGACCGCGTCCAGGGTCGCCTCCAGCAGCAGCGGCAGCACGCCGCGGGCGGTGACCGGGGTGGAGCGGCGCGGGCGGTGACCGGCGTGCGCGCGTTCGCGGCGGTAGTCGGTGAGCACCGCCCGCGCCAGCCGCACGTCGGCGACGTGGCCGGCGGCCTTGTGCAGGCCCTGCAGGCATCCCAACGCCTTGGCCAGGGTGCCCGGGGCGGGTGGGGTGCCGCGCCCGGTCGGGGTGCGCGACAGGTGGTCGATGTAGCTGGCCAGGGTCTGCGCGCTGGCTGGCATCGCGGTGCGGCCGGTCAGCCAGCACCACCGCGCGAAGGACTCCCATTGCCGGGCGTAGGCGGCGCGGGTGCGGTCCGACAGCACCCGCTCGATCCGGTCGGCCGCGCCTGCCGACAGTGCCGCGTCGGCACCGGCTACGGGACCGCGCCGGCCGGGCACGGTGGGCGCGGTGGGCGCGGCAGCGTTCGCCCCATCCCGGCCGGGCAGGACGAGCACCCCGCTCATCGCCTCAACTTCTCCTCCGGGCCGGTCTGCGGGCCGGTCTGCTAGCTCTTCCGCAGCGGAGAGCGGTGGTGTCGGCTCCGAGATCGGCGCCGCGAGGTCGATGCCGCTGTCAGGCCCGCTCATGTCGTCCTCCCACCGCACCCCGGGCACGCCCTCCGCGTCCCCGCTGGACAGCGGCGGGGCCCGGGCCCCCCTCCCCTGCTAAACGTCCGCGGTGCGTGCGCGTGGCAGGGCGCTCGGCGTGCCGGCGGGGACGCCGGTGACCCCCGGGGTCGCTCGCGTCGGGGTGCTGATCGCGGTGAGGCATGGGGGCACTCTAACAGCGTTCAAGATCGTTAAGGGAGTGAAGAACTTCTCCTTCTTCGCTTCCTTAACGATCAAGCTTTTCAGGTTACGAAACCTCGAAACGCTTTCGAAGTTTCGTGTTCCACGCTAGCCTTACTGCATGATCGCTCGATCGGGGCGGCTGCCAGGCGCCGCGCAGACCCGTCCACACGCCCGCCACGCCATTCCCGGCCCAGGCCCCGCCCTGCCCGCCCAGCACTGGGCTGGAGGATCGGCGTGACCGACATCGCCGACGCCTCCCCGGGGGACGCCGCCCCGGACACCGGCCCAGCGGCCGACCACGAAGCTCCGCACGGGCGCTGCCTGCACTGCCGCGGCCCGTTGCCGCCCCCCAAAGGCACCGGACGGCCGCGCCAATACCACGCGCCCGGCGCCGGCCCCGGCGGCATCGACTGCAAGGAGGCCGCCCGGCGCGCGCGCACCAGCACGGTCGGGGCCGTCACCGAGCAGCCGCTGGCCACCCTCATCACCGCAACCGAGCAGGAGGCGGCCGCGCGCCGCGCGCACGCGGACGCGATCACCGAGCTGAGCGCGCAGTTGGCCGCCGCCGCCACCCGCGACCAGCAGCTCGCCACCACCCTGGAGCACCTCGGCAGCACCATCGCCGCCCGCAACGCCTCCCTGGAAGAACGGGCCCGGCACGCCACCCAGGCAGCCCAGGAGGCCGAGGACGCCGCGGCGGCCGCCCGCGCCGCCGCCGAGACCGCCGAGACCGCGCGGCAACGCGCCGAGGAAGGCGCGGCCGCCGCCGAGAGCCTGACCCGAATGGCCGAGCAGGCCCGCCAGTCCGCCGAACGGGAGACCGCGCTGGCCGTGCGCGCCGGCGACGACGCCCGCGCGGCGCTGGCCGACACCCGCGACCAACTGCACGCGGTCGAGCAGGAGCTGCACCAGGCACACGCCGGCCGGGAGGCCACCCGGGCCGCTCACCAGGAGGTGCTCCAGCAGCACCGCGCCGCCACCGAGCACATCCGCGCGCTCACCGCACAACTGCAGGCCGCCTGCGGCGAGCGCGACAACGCGCGCGCCGAGATTGCGACCCTTTCCGCCCGCGCCGCCCAGGCCGAAGGCGCACTGGCCGAGACCCGCGACCAGCTCACCGCGACGCGCGCCGAGCGGGACGAGCTGGCGCTGGGCCACCAAGCCGCGCTGGCCGAGGCCGACCGCGCACGCGCCGAGGCCGACGCGGCCCGCGAGCGCGCGGCGCAGGCCGACACCGAGCGCGCTCAGACCGCCGCGACACTGGCCGAGGTGCGCGATGCGCTCGCGGCTGCGCGCGCCGACACCGCCGCGCTCCTCGAACGCGCGCTCACCGCCGAACAACGCGCCACCACATCTCCCGCGGCCACCGCCCCGACTGCGGCCGGGGACGTTCAGTGACCTCCAAACTGATTCAGGTGCGGCTCCCCGACCTCGGTCGCAAACCACACGGGTGTCCGGAAGAGGCATTGCGCAGCTGGGCCCGGTTGCAGGCCACCCACAAGTCGGTAAAGGGCCTGTTCGACACGCTCAACCAGCTGCGCCAGCAAGGCGATCCGCGCGGTGCGATCTCCGAAAGCCAGCGTGATCTGGCCCGCGCGGCGATTGCGTTCACCTCTGCCGGCGTGGACGCGAGCCTGCGCACACTGCTACGCGACACGCTGCCCACCCTGCTGGCCGTTGACGGCGCCGCGCACAACGCCTTCGTCGGACACTTCTACGACAAGCGGCTCCAGTCCGCCCCGACCCAGGCGACCAAGCAGGCCATCGTGGCGCTAGACCCGCGGGCCGCGCTGATCGAGCTGTATGTCGCCGACCTGACCGCAGCCAGCATCCAGGGCGCCAAGGATCTGATCGCGGTGCGCAAGGCGCTCGGCGTTCGCGGCGAACAGGTCAGCGACCAGGTGCTGAAGGACCAGCAGCCGTTCTTCAACGCCCGGCAGGAGGTCGTGCACGAACTGGACCTGGTCGACCCCTCCGGCAAGGGCACCCGCAGCCGCCGGCACCGCGACATCGAAGCCGTCGGCGCCCAGTGCGGGCAGGTACTGCTGCTGGTCTCGGAGTTCGTCACGCTCACCGCCACCGCAGTCAAAAGCGCAGCACTGACCGCGGCCCGTTCCGTAGATGGGGTGCCGGTAAGAAACGCGTCATGAGCCCCAAACGAGCGGATTGGGTGTCTCGGCTGCTGTGACGCGGGTGACCTACACCTGGCGGAGCGTCCTCACACCGATGCCCGGACCAGCCCTTCGGTGGTTTGAGTGTGAGGTTTTTTCGACCTGGGCGGCCCCCCGACACTGCCCTTCAGTTGCTGAGGATCTTCAACCTTCCGGTGTCGGACGCTGGAGGAGTTCGAGGCCGAGCGTCGCTTCCTCATCACCCGCCGGCGTGCCCGCGCAATTCCGCCGGACGCCGCCGGGTGCGGGGCGCGCCGAGCCGCTGCCCGGTCGTGATACAGCCAGCGACCGCAGGCTGGCGGCCGCTGCGCCTGCGGTCCTCGGCCGCTGCTTCCTGCTGGGCGGGTCCGGCCGCTGGACGGGATTCGGATGACGGTCAATCGGCCCGGAAGGTGGCGAAGTCCGCATGCGCTTGCTGCACGGCCTCGGAGTAGGCGCTGGCCTTGGCGTGTTCGGCGAGTGCCCGGTAGATGCTGGCCAGTGACGGATTCTGGCCCTTGTTCTTCCCGGTGGGTATGATCAGGTCCTTGCGGATGTCGTCCACTTTCTCGCCGGCGACGGCCCGGCTGCCGTCGGGACTGACACGCCAGTACTCGCTCTGCGGAGACCCGCAGGAGCGCCGCCACTACACGATCGCGGTGCGACCCGTGGCCGCGGGACGAGGCGGCTCAGCGGAGATCCACGGTACGGCGCTGGTCGGCCGGGAACTGGCGATGACCGGCATGGGTGACCATTTCCCGCTCTGCGACGCGGGCGAGTACCTGCTGATCGCCGGCGGTATCGGGATCACACCGCTTGTCCCCATGGCGCGCGTCCTCGCGGCACGCCGTGCGAAGTGGGCGGCGGTCTACTGCGGCCGTGGCGCTGCGACGATGCCCTTCCGCCCCGAACTGGCGGCCACCGGCGCAGACCGGGTCCGCTTCGTGGACACCGCGACCCAACCGAGACCCAATCTCAAGGCGCTGATCGGCGGCCTCGGGGCAAGCGCCACCGTCTATTGCTGCGGCCCTCACAACCTCCTGGACAGCGTGACCGAGATCTGTGAGACCGCAGGCATCAGGTGCGAGACCGAGCATTTCGGCGCCGCCACCCGGAGATCCGACACCGGCGACGGGGAGAAGGTCGAACTGGAACAATGCCGGTCCGAGACGACCGCGATACTCCGGAGGACGATCGCGGCGCCCTTGCGTCGTGAACGCCCGGGCGGAGGATGGGTCGCCGACTTCGACGCCGCAGCGTTCGTCTAGGGATCGGCTCAGTGACTGACGGTTAGGTGTCCCACGATCAGTTCGGCTACGGCTGTCATCCCGGCGAGGTTGGGGTGATAAGGCACGGTCGCGTCCCGCTTCATCAGGGAACCTTCGAAGCCGGTCACCCACGGCTCGGGTGACAGCGCCCCATGGTCCATGCTCGCCGAGGAGGTACCGACCAGCTCAGTACCGCTCTCATGCGCGGCGGTCGCGAACGCCTCGGCCAAGAGCTTGGCAGTGCGGGCAACTTTGCGCAGGTCGTCGATCGTCAAGGGCAACCGGGATCGCGGGGACTGCAGGGCGATCTCATGGCTGCCCACGACGGTGAGGTAGTCCACCCACAGCACGCGGGCCCGTGGAGCGCGGCGCCGGACCTCTTTGCCCACGGTCGTCATCGCGTGCGTCGCCTCCTCAACCCGTCGCGCGTCGACCTCCAGATCCACGCGGCCGCGGATCCATTCGGCGACCCCGGGTGAGAGCCGGGCGACTTGGCGCCCCGCCCGAGCCGCCAAACTCGCTGTGATGAGACCGCCGATATAACCGATGTCGTTGCCGCCCACTGTGATCGTCACGAGTGTCGTATCCGGTTCGATGGCCTCGACCTGCGCGGGCATAGGTGCACGAAGACGAGAGTGGGTGCCGATAAGGACGTCCTCGGTCGTGGCGCCCGAGTGGGTGGCGTCGGTCAACCGGAGGGACAGCTTCTTGGCCACCTGTTGCGCGTAATTGCGTCCAGACCTCCGCGCACGCCGGTTGACAAGGGGCGGGATGCCGGGGCCCGCGGCAAACGAGCTTCCCAGTGCCACATACCGGCCGCCCCTGATGGCGCCATTGTTCAGATCAGCCACCCGCGCTCCCTTTTGAAACGAAATCACTCACTCGCCAGACTTGAACATCCCGCCCAAGCCGGCGATTCCGACGGTCCGCCGAGCTGACGACCGAGCACCGCAGCGGAAGGGCACCAACGGATGCAGAACCAGATTGCCAAGCTCAAGCGGCCTCGACCGCCCCTACACCGCCGCCTACACTCCAGACGCGTCTGGCCGCGGCACGGAAGCTGATCGGGCTCAGGTAGGCTCCCCAGATCCTTGAATCCGTAAAGGAAGTAGCGTAGGCCGACGGAACGGACCCGGCCGTGACGGTCGTCACGGCCGGACATCTCGAGAATGGGACCGAGGATTGCCCACGCGGACGCTCCTCTGCTTTGAATCGCATGGTCCTACACGGACTCCCGCTCGATCACGTGGATGTTCCGCGGATTCACGACGAAGTCCTCACCACCGCCGTCCAGAGCCAGAAGCAAGGCTCGCGCCAAGTCGGCGCCGACGTCACCGCTGTCGATGGCGACGGTAGTCAAAGGCGGCACGGCGAAGCGGGCTGCGGTGATGTCGTCGGCTCCGATCACGGCCAGGTCGGCGGGCGCCGACAACCCCGCGGTCCGCATCCCCGCCAGGACGGCGAGCGCGATCTCATCGTTGTAGGCGCATACAGCGGTGGACGGCGACGCCGTGGCTCGCCATGCCTCCACGACCCGGGCGGCTGCCTCCGTGTCCAGCGGGACGGTGGAGACGACTGGGAAGGGCAGCCCGGCTTCGGCGCACGCCTGCGTGACGCCTTCCAGACGCCCGCGGGCGAGCCCGGACAGACGCGGGTCGTCCGGCAGGGCGTAGGCGATCCGCGTATGTCCGCGGGCGATCAGGTGTTCCGCTTGCAAGCGGCCGACTCCCCGGCTCCACAGCGTGACGGCAAGATCGTAGTCGGCGGATGACTCGGGCGGTGGGAACACCTTGGTGGTTCCGATTCGGCGGATTCCGTCGAGTTCGTCGGCGCTGAATGGCTGAAGGCCGACCAATGCGGCCGGGGCGAGCGCCACCGAGATCGCTGCCAGGCGGTCTGGCCCGCCGGAATGGACATGGGTGACCAGGGTGTAACCGGCCTCTGTCAGCGCCTCCGCCGCCCGCTCGACGAGATCGTTCACCGTGGGCCCCTGCGGCCAAGGCGGCAAGACCAGCACGACGATGTCGCTGCGGCCGCTACGCAGCGTGCGAGCCGGAGCGTAAGGGGTATAGCCGAGCCGCGCGGCGGCCTGCAGCACGCGCTCCCGAGTCGCCGGCGGGATCGACTTGTTGGGCTTGTCGTTGAGCACGAAACTGACGGTCGCGCGCGAGAGCCCCGACTCCCGCGCGACGTCGGCACTGGTGACCCTGCGTGGAGCCTTCTTCCCTGCCACCGCTGTCCCCGCTCACGCTCGACGGTCCCGGGCCATTGCCGCGACGCCACCCCGATGTTACCGTGCTCCCACTTGTCAGTTACACGTGTTACTTCCCTGGCGGGAGCAGTCGCCGGATCGCACGCCCATCGCTCGCAGCACGACGAACGCCCGGTCAAGGACCACCGTCCAGAAGCCTTTCGCACTTGCCACGCTCCACCCCGGAGACAGGGATGCCCGAGACCTTCCCCACCCCGCCCGCCCTGGGGCGCCGCGCCGCGCTGTACATACCGACGGCCTGTGTCGCTTGGGGGTTCCTCGTTCGCTAGCTGTTGTTTACACGTGTTACCGCCGATTGACCGAGGATCATCGATGAGAACTCACGTCTCCGCCGTCCGGTTCGAGCACCTGCGCGAGCCTTTGGGCATCGGAGCACCGCGCCCACGTCTGTCATGGGTGACCGAGACCGTTGAGAACGGTTGGAGCCAGACGGCATACGAGATCGAGGCGCGAGGCGAACGTGCTCTCGTGGAGTCCGCCGAATCGGTGCTGGTGGAATGGCCTTTCTCGCCTCTCGCCTCACGCGAACAGGTGGTGGTCCGGGTACGGGTGCAGGGCCCGGACGGTTGGACGCCGTGGAGCAGGGCGTCGCATGTGGAAGCCGGCCTGCTCGAGGCCGCGGATTGGGACGCCCAGTTCGTCAGTCCAACAGACGGCTCCTTGGTACGCGGAGAGTTCCAGGTGCGTGGCGGGGTGAAGCACGCGCGCCTGTATGCGACCGCTCTCGGCGTGTACGAGGCCGAGCTGAACGGGAGAGTCGTCGGCGATCACGTCCTCGCGCCCGGGTGGACCGCCTACGGCCACCGCCTGCGTTACCAGACCTTCGACGTGACCGGAATGCTCCGAGAGGGAACCAACTGTCTCGGCGCCATGCTCGCCGACGGCTGGTATCGCGGCCGGCTCGGTTTCGAGGGAAAACGAGGCCTCTACGGCGACCGGCTGGCCTGGCTCGCCCAGCTCGAAGTGGTCTATGGCGATGGTACGAGCGAACGCTTCCGCACCGGGCCGACCTGGCGGGCGGCGCCGGGCCCCCTAGTGTCGTCCGACCTCTACGACGGGGAGGTCCACGACGCCCGGCGGGAGCGTCCCGGCTGGTCCAAGCCGGGGCACCAGGACGAGGCCTGGCACCAGGTAGAGGTGCTGGAACGCGATCTGTCAACGCTGGTGGCCCCGGAAGGCCCGCCGGTGCGGGTCACCGAGATCCTTCCGCCGGCGCGCACGCTGACCTCGCCGTCCGGGGACACGATCATCGACTTCGGGCAGAACGTCGTCGGGCGCCTGCGGATCAAGGCGCGTGGTCGCGCCGGTGATCGCGTGATACTCCGCCACGCCGAGGTCCTGCATGACGGCGAACTGTGCATGACGCCGCTCCGTACGGCCGAGGCCACCGACACCTACATCCTGCGCGGCGGCGGCACCGAGACGTGGGAGCCTCGCTTCACCTTCCACGGGTTCCGGTACGCCGAGGTGACCGGGCCGGTCGAGGAGGTGAGCGCTGCGGTGTGCCACTCGGACATGGAACGCACGGGTTGGTTCAGTTGCTCGGATCCCCTGCTGGAACGACTGCACGACAACGTCGTCTGGAGCATGCGCGGCAATTTCCTCGACGTGCCCACCGACTGCCCTCAGCGTGATGAGCGATTGGGCTGGACCGGCGACCTGCAGGTGTTCGCGCCGACCGCCTCGTTCCTTTACGACTGCGCGGGCTTTTTGACCTCCTGGCTCGCCGATCTGGCCGCCGAGCAGCGCGAGGAAGGCCTCGTCCCGTACGTCGTACCGGACATCGGGCTCCCCGGCGTGGCGGCTGCTGCCTGGGGGGACGCGGCCGTCGTCGTTCCCTGGGTGCTGTACCGGCACTTCGGCGACCCCGGCATCCTCAAACGGCAGTTCTCCTCCATGCGCGCTTGGGTCGACCACGTGACCGAGCTCGCCGGCCCGGAGCGTATCTGGAACGCCGGTTTCCAGTTCGGTGACTGGCTGGACCCGACCGCCCCCGCGGACCGTCCCGATCAGGCCAGGACCTATCCCGAGATCGTCGCCACCGCCTACTTCGCCCGCTCGGCCGACCTATTGGCCCGTGCCGCCGCCGTACTCGCCCGCGACGAGGACGCCGCGGTGTACTCGGCGCTGGCGGCCGAGGTGCGCCAGGCGTTCCAGGACGAGTACATCACCGCCGGCGGACGGCTTCTCAGCGATTCCCTCACCGCGTACGCCCTCGCACTCCAGTTCGCCCTGCTCCCCGACGCGTCGCGCCGACACCGTGCCGCGGCTCGCCTGGCCGACCTGGCGCGCGCCAACGGCTACAAGATCTCCACCGGTTTCGTCGGCACTCCGCTGATCTGTGACGCGCTGGCCGAGGAGGGCCACTTGGACAGCGCCTACCGGCTGCTTCTCCAGCAGGAGTGCCCGTCGTGGCTCTACCCGGTGACCATGGGCGCGACCACGATCTGGGAGCGCTGGGACAGCCTGCGCCCCGACGGCACCCTCAATCCCAGCGGCATGACGTCCTTCAACCACTACGCCTTCGGCGCGGTCGCCGACTGGCTGCACCGCACCGTCGCGGGTCTGGCGCCGGCCGCACCGGGCTATCGGAAGGTCGCGGTGCGGCCGCAACCCGGTGGCGGGCTCACGCACGCCGCCGCTCGGCTCCGCACGCCCTATGGCCTGGCGTCCTGCTCATGGAGGACGGGCGGCGACCGACTCACGGTCGAGGCCGACGTTCCCGCGAACACGACCGCGGACATCACCCTGCCGGGCCGCGAGACCTTCACCGTCGGCTCGGGGACGCACACCTGGACCGTCCCGTACGCCGTTGCGACGTCGGTGGCGGCACCACTGAGCCTCGACAGTCCGCTAAGCGATGTCGCCGAGCGTCCCGCCGCCGAGCGACTCCTGGTCGACGCCATCGTCCGCCGGATGCCGGAACTCGCCGAGCACATCGAGACGGGCCTGGGAGCCACCGCCCAGAACATGACCGTCCGCCAAGCCATCGCGCTCATTCCCGGCGGCGGTGAGGAACTCGCCGGGGAACTCGAGGCCGGGTTCGCCCTGCTCAACGGCGCACGCGAAGAAGCCGACCTCACATCACTCTGAACGGAATCATCTCTGTGGACATCGATCAGCTGACCTTGGAAGAGAAGGCGTCACTCCTGTCCGGGCGCGATTTCGCGCATACCGAAAGGATCGAGCACGCCGGCCTCGCCTCGATCGCGCTCAGCGACGGGCCGCACGGCGTGCGATGGCAAGGCCAGAGCGGTGACCACCTGGGGATCGGCGACAGCGTTCCGGCGACCTGCTTCCCGCCTGCCGTGGCCGTCGGGTCCAGTTGGGACCCCGAAGTGGCCGCCCGGCTGGGCGCCGCGCTGGGACGCGAGGCGCGGGCATTGGGCATCTCGGTGAGCCTGGGCCCCGGCCTGAACATCAAGCGCTCCCCCTTGTGCGGCCGCAACTTCGAGTACTACTCCGAGGACCCGTTGCTGACCGGCGTGCTCGCCGCGGCCCACGTCTGCGCCTTGCAGGGAGAAGGCGTCGGCGCCTCGATCAAGCACTTCGCGGCCAACAACCAGGAGACCGATCGGATGCGGGTGAGCGCCGAAGTCGACGAGCGCACACTGCGCGAGATCTACCTGCCCGCATTCGAGCACGTCGTGAAGAACGCGCAACCCGCCACGGTCATGGCGGCCTACAACAGACTCAACGGCGTTCATGCGACCGAGAGTTCGTGGCTGCTCGGCGATGTGCTGCGCACCGAATGGGGATTCGACGGGCTCGTCGTTTCGGACTGGGGCGCCGTCGGCGACCGTGTCGCGGCACTGAAGGCCGGGACGGACCTGCAGATGCCGGGCACGGGCGGCATCGACGATGCCAAGGTCGTACAGGCCGTGCGAAACGGCGAACTCGACGAGGCGATCGTCGACGACAGCGTCCGCCGCATTGTGGCGCTGACGAGGCAGTACCGTCCGGAGCCGGCGGTCCACGACGCCGAGGCACACCACCGCCTGGCCCGGGAACTCGCCGGCGAGTGCGCGGTGCTGCTGAAGAACGACGCCGACGTGCTGCCCATCGCCTCCAGGATCCGGCGAATAGCGGTCATCGGGGAGCAGGCCACGAATCCCCGGTTCCAGGGTGCCGGCAGCTCCCACATCACGCCGACCCACATCGACACTCCGCTGGAAGCGATCCAGGCATTCGCCGACAGCGGAGACCAGACCGTCACCTACGCACCGCAACTCGACGTTCAGGCGGCTGAGGCGGTTCGAGAAGCCGACATCGCCATCGTCTTCGCAGGCCTCTCCGCAGATGATGAGTCCGAGGGGTTCGACCGCGAGCACATCCACCTGCCCACCGCACAGGTGGAGACGATCCGCGCCACGGCCGCGGTCGCGGCTCGCACGGTGGTCGTGCTGTCCAACGGCGGGGTGGTCTCGCTAGAGGACTGGCACACCGAGGTGGACGCGATCCTCGAAGGCTGGCTCCTGGGTCAGGCAGGCGGCAGCGCCATCGCCGACCTGCTGTTTGGCGCTGTCAACCCCTCGGGCCGCCTCGCCGAGACGATTCCGCTACGCCTTCAGGACAATCCTGTGCACCTCAATTTTCCAGGTGAGGCGGGGAAGGTCCTTTACGGCGAGCGAGTCATGGTCGGCTACCGCTACTACGGCTACGCGCAAACCCCGGTCCGCTACCCGTTCGGGCACGGGCTGAGCTACACGACCTTCGAAACCACCGACCTCGCCGTGACCGTCACCGGCGATGACTGCGCCACCGCAGCGCTGACCGTGACCAATACCGGCTCCCGGCCAGGCAAGCACGTGGTCCAGCTGTACATCGCGCCCGGACGAGCACCGGTCCAGAGGCCGGTACGCGAGCTCCGCGCTTTTACCAAGGTCGCGCTCGCCCCCGGAGAGTCGACCCGCGTGGAGATGCCGCTCAGCCGGCGCGCTTTCGCCTACTACGACGTCGAAGCGTCGCGATGGACGGTCGCCCCGGGCGAGTACACCGTCCAGATCGGCGAGAGCGCGGCCCGCATCGTCGCCCAGCAGACGATCACTTTGACCGGCCAGTCACTGGCCAAGCCGCTCAGCCTCGAGTCGCCCCTCAAGGACTGGTTCGACCACCCGGTCGCCGGTCCCCGGCTCCTCGATGCGCTGTCCGAGAACCTCACCGCCGAGCAGAAGGAGCAAGCCGAATCCCAGAGCCACCTGCTGCGAATGATCGACTCGATGCCGATCCGGCAGTTCATCGACTTCACCGGCCTCACCGTCTCCACCGAAACGCTCGAACGGCTCGCGGAGGAGAGCCGAGCGGCCTCAGCGGCAGGCCGTTGAAGCGACACCCCACCCCCCACCCCTCGGAGGAGGGACCACCCCCATGACATCGACCGCCTCCACATCCCCCCAGAAGGAACAGAGGGCCGGCTTCACGGGGCGCCATGCGCTCATGCTGATCGCCCTGCTCTGGCCCGCCCAACTGCTGTCCGTCATCGGACTGCTCGCCGGCAACGCTCAATCCAAGATCGCGATCGACTTCCACACGACGCAGATCGCCTGGTTCATCCTGATCAGCTCGCTGGTCGGCGTCTTCTTCATCCCGTTCGCGATGAAGGCGGCCGATCTGTACGGCAAGCGGCGGGTCATGCTCGCCCTCACCATGCTCGGCCTGGTCGGAGACCTGGTCTCGGCCCTCGCACCGAACTTCACCACTCTGCTGATCGGCCGTGGCGTGGCGGGGTTCTATGCACCGATGGCGGCTCTGGTGTTCGCCATCGCCAGGGACATCTTCCCTCCCCGCCTCGTCGGCCCCGCCAGCGGCCTCATCGGCGGAGGGGTGGGCCTGGTCGCGCTGTTCGGCCCGTTCCTGTCCGGATGGCTCCTTGACGACCACGGCTGGCGCAGCGTCATGTGGTTCCTGGTCGCGGCGTCCGCGGTGAGCCTGGCGCTGCTGCTGGCCTTCGTCCCCGAGAGTCCCGTCCGAGCCGAGCGCACGCCCATGGACTGGGCCGGCGGCCTGTTGCTGGGCGCCGGCATCACCGCCATCGTGTACGGCGTCGGCAAGGGCAGCGACTGGGGCTGGACCAGCGGCAAGTTCCTCGGCTTCGTCATCGGCGGAGTGGTGGCGATCATCGCCTTCGTCGTGGTGGAGAGCCGGGTCGCTCATCCGCTCTACGAACTCTCGATGCTCTCCCGGCGGTCCGTCTGGTCGGTCGTCCTGGCGACGGCTCTGCTCGCAGGGACCGTGCTGTCCGCCGGAACCATCAACCAACTCCTGGGGCTGATGCCCAAAATCCCCACCATTTCCGACGGGCTCGGCTTCAGCGCGACCAAGCTGGCCTGGATCGGCGCACCGGCCAGCGTCTTGATCATCTTGGCGGCGATCGCGACGGGATGGCTCGCCCGCCGTGTGGACAGCCGGATCCTGCTGGCCGCCGGGGCGCTGTTCACCGCGGTCAGCTACGGCCTATCGGCGAAGTTCCACCACACCGTGCCGCAACTGATGACGATCGCGCTCATGACGGCGATCGGCATCGGCACCATCGTCGCGCTGGTCCCCGTGATGGTGATCGAAGTGGTGTCACCGACCGAGCAGGCGCGAGCCAACGGCCTGCAGAACATGATGCAGGGCACGCTTCTCACCGTGGTGACACAACTGATCTTCGTGGTGCTGGCACAGGACGGCAAGGTGCTGAAAGGCACCCAGTTCTACCTGGACGCGGGCTTCACACATGGCTTCTGGTTGGCCGCCGGATTCGCCGTCGCCGGCCTGCTGGCCGTGGCGCTGATCCCCCGACTGCGGCGCCTCGAAGAGGTGAGAACCGGCGAGGGCGCGCCCTGACCCGGCTCGGTCCGCGTCCGCCGAGGCGGGCGCGGGCCCGAGCACCGTCCCTCCCCCTGCACGCGGGGAGAACACCTTGAGGTTTCCGCCGATGAAGGGCACCACCGTTGAGATGACCGTTGAGAATATCTCGGTCGACGGCAAGCACGGCGCTGTCCCCGTCCGCGTCTACGCCCGGCAGGCCGGAGGCACGCCTCTCCTGTGGGTCCACGGTGGGGCGTTCTGCGGCGGCAGCATCGACATGGCCGAATCCCACGCCGTCGCGTGCGCCATCGCCCGCGCCGGGCGCACGGTGGTGACGGTCGACTACCGGCGTGTTCCGCCGTGCAACTGGTTGCGCAGACCGAAGCCCGGCTCACTGCCAGGTGTCCGCTTTCCTGTCCCCCTGGACGACGTCAGTGACGCCTTCCTCTGGGTGCGGAAGCAGTCGCCGACCGGCGACGCCGTCATGGGCGGTGCGAGCGCGGGAGCGTGCCTGGCCGCCGCGGCAACGCTCCGCTTCCGCGACCACGGTGCACCTTTGCCTTCCCGCCTCGCGCTCGCATACGGCACCTTCCACCCGCGCCTCCCCTCCCGGTCGGCGCAGCTGGCGTCACGGCTACGCGGCCGCCACGGCATCGTTCAGTTCCGGCCGAGCACCGTGGAGAGGATGAACCGCAACTACGCCGGGTCACCGGAGGCGATGACCAACCCCTACGCCTTCCCCGGCGGGGCCGGGCTCGAGGGATTTCCTCCGGCCCTCCTGCTCGACGCCGACCGGGATTCGCTACGGGCTTCTGGTGAAGCGTTCGCAGCGGAGCTCGCCGCGGCCCGGGTTCCCGTGGTGCATCGCGTCGTCGCCGAATCCGCTCACGGCTTCCTCGACAAGCCCTCGCGGCGCCATTTCGCAACCGGCATCGGCATCCTCGTCGGATGGCTCAGCGACTTCCCCTAGACAGAGCCCTTCTTGCGGCGACCAGCCCGACAGCGGCGGTGTCCTCTCAAGAGGGCACCGCCGCACATCACGTTGTCGAACTTCGTATCAAGCGGGAGACGTGCTCGGAGAATTCGTCTCGACTTGGGCCAGGAAGCGGTTGCGCTCTGCCTGCTTGGCATACCCGGCGGTGTCCTTGACGCAGACAGGGCACCAATGGCCGGTGGTGAGGACGAGCCGGGGGCTTCCCGAGAAGGTGTGGCCGAAGGCGCACTCCCAACTCAGCGGAACCGCGACGGCCCCGGTCGCCATACCGTCGGAGAGAACGCGGCCGCCACGGAAGCCCGCGGCCTCTCTCATGTCGGAGAGAGACCACGACGCGGGAGCCTTGTCCTCGTCGTACCCGTGATCGAGGCGGGTCGGGACCCGGGAGGGTGCGGGCGGCCGGAAGGTGGACCAGTCACCGATCGCCTCCCACTCGCGACGCGACCCGAAGTAGGCGGCGATCTTCTCTTCGTCGTTGTCGCGGATGAAGGTCATGGTGCCGCGCGGCCGGCGCGCAAGGCGTTTGATGACCAGGTTCTTCACCACCCACGCTGGCACTCGCCCTGCCGACTTCAGCCGCGGATTGGCCGCGACGGCGCGGGCCAGCGCGGCGTCGAAGGAGTCGCGCCGAAACGGAACGAGTTCTTCGAGCCGGTCGGAGTCGGTGTACCACTGACCGTGGAAGTTGCGAGTGGCGAACCAGTTACGCTCGTACCATTTCCGGACGTCCCGCACGCCGAGGGCACCGGTCATCCGCGTCTGAAGCTCCCAGTTGGTGAGCCGCCAGTCCTCACCGCCTCCGATGTTGTAGACGCCGCCCCAGAACTGCTCCGGCACGTCGTCCTCGCAGATGCCGGCCATGAGGCGGGCCGCGTCTTCGGCCGACACCCACTCCATGACACCGGCGAAGGGCGAGTGGGTCATGATCGGGTCGCGGATCTGGAGCATGCCTGGATGGAAGATCCCGGTTTGGCGCAACCAGGCCCAGCGTGGCAGCCCTGACTCGACCAGCTCCTTCTCCGCGATGATCTTGCTTTGCGCGTATTCGTCGTACCGGGCGGCGCGCAGCGGATCGCCGACCCGGCCCCAGTGGCGCGGCGGGTTGCGATCCCCCGTCTCAGCGATGGACCCGATCATCACCACGCCGACTTCAGCCGCATCCTTCCGGGCCTTGACAGCGCGGATGATGTTCCTGGCGCCACCGACGTTGACCCGGTGCGCCAGCTCCGGGTGGTCGTCGGCGAACGGCGAGACGACGGCGCCGACATGCAGGACGACGTCGGCCTCCCGGATGCAGCGTTCGACGGCCGCGTAATCGGTGAGGTCACCGGTCACGACGCGCAGGTTCTCCATGTCGCCAAAGGCGCTGATGGCGTGGCGGTCGTTCCTGGTGGGTAGGACGAGCGCGATCACCTCGAAGCGGTCCGCCCGCTGGGCGAACTCGCGCAGAATGGAACGGCCCCAGTTCCCCGTGGCCCCCGTGAGGAAGATCCGCTTCCTGCCCGTCCGAGTCGTCATCGGCCGGAGGTCGCCGGGGCGTGCAGGCCAGCGAACTCGTGGACGCTGTTGACGACGTGGTCGAGTTCCTCGTCGCTCATGCCATGGCTCATGCCGAGGGACATCCCGCGCTCGAACACCTCGTCCGCGTGGGGAAGCCCGGCGGGCGGGATCCGGTAGTCCACCCCTTGCATCATGGGGTGGCGCGTGACGTTTCCGCTCCACACGGTGCGGGTGTCGATGCCGGCGGCCTCCAGGTGCTCCTGCAGATCGGAGCGCTGGAAACCGGCGTCCGGCCGGACCGTGACCGGATAGCAGAGCCAGGCGGTGTGGAAGTCGGGAAGCTGCCGCGGCAGCCGGAACAGGGACGGGTAGGCGCCGAACGCCCCGGTGAAGGCTTCGAAGATCTCCGCACGGCGCCGGTAGTTCTTGTCCAGCTTCTTCAACTGCTCCAGCCCGAAGGCGGCGCCGAGTTCAGACGGCTCGAAGTTCCACGGCAGGACATCGAAGATGAAGTCGTTGTCGTAGGCGACGCCGTCGAGGTCCTCGCGGAACACCCGGCCGGTCCCCCCCGAGCCGAACAGGTGTGGTTCCGAGCGCCGACCCCAGCGGCGCAGCATCAGGCCCTTGTCGCGCAGGCCCTCGTCGTCGAGGCAGACCATGCCGCCGTTGCCGGCGCAGGTGATGATGTGCGCCATGGCGAAGCTGGTCACGGTGATGTCGGTACGGCTCCCGGTCTTCGTGCCCCGCAGCGTGGTGCCGATGCAGTCGCAGGAGTCCTCGATGACCTTCAGGCCGCGGCGGTCGGCGATGTCGCGGATCGCGTCCCAGTCCGGTGCGTTGCCCGCCAAGTTGGGGATCAGCAGGGCACGGGTTCGCTCCGTGATCATCTCTTCGATCTTCGCGGGATCGACGTTGTAGGTGTCGGGCTCGACGTCGACGAAGGCCGGCACCCAGCCGCCGCGGACGATCGGGGCGACATCGGTGGAGAAGGTCAGCGGCGAGGTGATGACCTCGGCGCCCTTGGGCAGGTCCAGCAGTTCCAGGGCGAGGTAGATCGCCGACGATCCGGAGTTGCACATGAGACCGAGCCGCTTGCCGTACATCTCAGCGACGCGCTGCTCCATCTCGGCGACGTTCTTGCCGATCTTCAGGCCGTAGGGTCCGCTTCTCAGCACCTCGATGCAGGCGTTGATCTCGGCGTCGTCGTGCACGCTGCGCGCGTAAATGACCCGGGGCAATGTATCTCCTTATAGCGAGGACACGGTCAAGAGCGGATGGATCCGGCCAGGCTGCTCGCGGTGGCACGGTCGAGGTCGTGCATCGGTGGGACGGGGACGGCCGTCATCGCGCTGCCGCCGTCTTCCCGGCCCGGCGGCCGAAGAAGCTCGCGTCTCCCAGCGATGTGCCGCTGCAATAGCCCCAGGAAGGGATGCCGCTGGTGGTGCGGCCAGCGGCGAAGAGTCCCGGAATCGACTCTCCATCGGGGGTCAACACCTCACCGTTCGGTGAAGTGTGCAGGCCACCTATGGTGAAGACCCCGAACATTGCACCTCGAAGGTCGAGAACACCGTATGGAGGAGCGACCGGCTTCAGCCATCGGGCGGACTTGTGGCAGAGCGGGTCCTGGCCTTTCCTGGCGCCTGCGTTGTACTCCTCGACGGTGTTGGTCAGCACGCCGCGGGGGACGCCCATCAAGGCCTCGAGTTCGGTGAGACCGTCGGAGACCCACGTCGGCTCAACGGGCATGCCGGTGAAGGCCTCCACCTCCTCGTTGATCGCGTGGTCGTAGAGGAGGAATATCTGCCGGCCCTGCTGGAAGAGCGACGCCTGCCCCACGCGGCCGGGATAGGTGTCCTCGTTGATGAAGCGGCGACCGCGTGCATCCAGCAAGAGGGCGCGGCACAGCAGGGCGGGGTCGGCGGGGAAGGACGTCTGCCCCGCCTCCATGTGGCGGACGGCCGCTCCGGCCGCCTGGGCCATCCTGATGCCGCTGCCGTCGTCGTGGTCGGTGCCGATCAACATGTTGCCGGTCAGCCTCGGCGCGTGCTGGGCCAGCATCGAGGGGTTGGCCGCGAAGCCGCCGGCTGCCAGGACGACACCGCGCCGAGCCCGGATGAAGGATCGTTCTCCGAAGGAGACGACTTCGGCGCCGACGACGTCGCCACCGTCGACCACCAGTGTTTCGACCCGAGTGTCGTACACCGCCATCGCCCCGGCCCGCCTCGCGGTCTCAGCCAGGTTCTTCAACAGAACCCACCCGGCGGACCTTTGGCCCGGCCGCTTGTCCTGCATGTGCGGGACGTGGCCACGCGGCGCCGGCGGAGCGATGTCGTTGAACGGGTGGGCGTTCTCGCCGCCGGTGTACATGAGGCCGTACCCAGTCGGCGCTTCCCATGACGGCTCGGTCCAGAGCCTCGCCTTGAAATGGACGCCGCTTTCGACCAGCCAGTCGAAGTGCTCCAGATTGCCTTCGCAATAGACAGCGAGTTTCTCCTCATCCGGATCCGGCCCGGTGGCGGCTCGCAGGAACTGGTACATCGCCTCCGGGCTGTCCTCTATCCCGCACGCCTTTTGCAGGGGTGTACCGCCGCCCAGGTAGATCTCTCCACCGGCCATCGCGGTTGCGCCGCCTGGGCCTCCGGCCCCATCGACGACCAGGACATCGGCCCCGGCTCTGGCTGCTTCGATTGCGGCGCTCGTCCCTGCGCATCCACTGCCGACGACGAGCACATCGGTTTCGACCGCCCAGTCCCGGATCTCGCGGGCCGGCACCGGGGACGTCTTCGTCATGCGCACCTGAGGCTCCCTTCCACTGGCCTCGCCGCCGGTGCTCTTGCCGACCCGTCGGCGGTCGGCTGCGACGTTATCCCTCCCCCAATTCCGATCACCGGCATTGTTCCGGTGGCTGGAACACCATTAACCGCTTTCCCGATAATGTTCCAATGAGCGGGAACCTTTTCCCATCGGCGGTCCCGACTATCAAGAATCAGGAGCGTTCCAAGGTCATGACGCAGGCCCGGACGCCTCGGGAGTCCGCGCGACATCCTGCGTTTTCGGCCCGGCGAGGCACGGATTCACGACTCGCCGCGGCATGTGCAATGCGATCTCCCGCCGCCGAAACTTCCTCGACCGGAGGCTCTTATGAATTCCAGTGGCCCGGGGTGGGACCATGAGGTCGACATCCTTGTGGCCGGTAGCGGAGCGGGCGGGATGACCGGCGCCATCGCCGCTCACGTCGCCGGCCTCAAGGCGCTCGTTGTGGAGAAGGCCGCGTTCTTCGGCGGGTCGACCGCGTTGTCCGGCGGCGGGATATGGATTCCCAACAATCCAACGCTGAAAGCGATCGGCCGTACGGACGATCCTTCCGACGTCAAACGCTATCTAAAAGCCGTAGTCGGCGACCGGGTTCCGGAAAGCCGTCTCGATGCCTACGTCGAGCACGGCCCGGACGCGCTGGAAATGCTGCACCGGGTGAGCCGGCACATGGAGTTCACCTGGTGCCCCGACTATTCCGACTACCACCCTGAGGCACCTGGCGGGCGGCCCCGGGGACGCACGATCGAGCCACGGCCGATCGACGCGCGGCTTCTCGGCGAGGACGAGCCGTTCCTCTTGGCGGCGGACCTGCCGTCACCGCTAGGGCTGTGGTTCACCGGCTCAGAGGGCAGGCGGCTCATGCTGTTCAAGCGGACGTGGTCGGGCCGGTGGGCGCTGCGCCTCGCCGCCTGGCGGGTGGTCAGCAACCTCGTGCGCCACCGCCACATGAAAACGCTCGGTGGTTCGCTCGTGACGCGGCTACGGCTGACGATGAGGGACCTCGACATCCCGCTGTGGCTGAAGAGCCCGATCACCGAGTTGGTCGTCGAAGACGACCGCGTGGTCGGTGCCGTCGTCGACCACGACGGCACACCCCGCCGTGTCCGCGCCAGGCGCGGGGTGCTGATGGCCACCGGTGGCTTCGATCACGATGCCGAGCTGCGCAAGGAGTACCTGCCCGAGCTCGGGCAGGAGGACATCAGCGCGGGTGCCGCCGCTAACACCGGCGACGGCCATCGAATCGGTGAGCACGCCGGCGCGGAGCTCGACCTCATGGACGACGCCTGGTGGATGCCCTCGATCAAGCGGCCGGACGGGGGCGTGTACCCGCTGGTCTCCGAGCGCTGCATTCCGTCGATGGTCATCCTGGACAAGAAGGGCGAGCGGTTCACGAACGAGGCGTCCCCCTACGTCAACTTCGTCCATGCCCAACTCGAGGGCGGGCATGTGCCGGCCTACGAGGTCTTCGACGCCAAGGCGCGACGCCGCTACCAATTCGCGGGAATCATGCCCGGCCAGAAGTTCCCGGCAGAGTGGTACACGAGCGGGCTGGTCACCGAGGCCGCCACGCTCGCGGAGCTGGCCCGCAAGATCGGGGTGCCGGCGGACACCCTGCAGGCGACGGTCCACCGGTTCAACCGCTTCGCGCGCAATGGCCGCGACGAGGACTTCGGCCGCGGTGACAGCGTCTACGACCACTACTACGGCGACCCGACCCTCCCCAACCCGAACCTGGACGAGATCGGAACCGGTCCGTACTACGCCATCCGCATCGAAGCCGGTGACCTCGGGACCAAGGGCGGCCTCGTCACCGACGAGCACGGCCGGGTGCTGCGGCCCGATGGCCAAGCCATCGAGGGCCTGTACGCGGCGGGCAACGTCTCGGCGTCGGTGATGGGCAACGAGTACGCCGGTGCGGGGGCGACCATCGGCCCGGCGATCACGTTCGCCCATATCGCCGTGCGCCACGCGGCCGCTCACATGGCCAGCGCTTCGGCCGCCACGGACAAGTAGGCGCTCCGCTTCGCCCACCTAGACCCGCGCTCACAGAACTGGGAGATCATGCCGACCGAGCTGAGTCCAGACTCGACATTGCGGGAGCTGCGCACCGACCAGGGTGTACTGCGTTACCACGAGGCGGGCGAGGGCCCCCCGCTGTTGCTCTTGCACGGCTCTGGGCCTGGAGTCACCGGCTGGCGCAACTTCAGGGGGAACCTGGCCGCTCTCGCCGAGCACTTCCGTTGCCTGATTCTGGAGTTTCCCGGCTTCGGCGTGAGCGACCCGACCGAGGAACATCCGATGCTCGCCGCGCCAGGCGCGGTCACCAGGTTGCTGGACGGACTGGACCTCGGCGAGGTCGACGTGATCGGCAATTCCATGGGCGGAATCGTCGGCGCCCAGTTCGCCCTGTCACGCCCCGAGCGGGTTCGCAGGCTGGTGACCATCGGCGGGCTGGGCCGCAACATATTCAGCCCGGCGCCCGGCGAGGGCATCCGGCTGCTCATGGAGTTCACCGACGCCCCGACCCGGGAGGCTCTGATCAGGTGGCTGCGCTCCATGGTCTACGATCCCGCCCTCGTCACCGACGAGTTGATCGAGGAACGCTGGCAGCAGGCGACCGATCCGGACACTCTCGCCAGCGCACGACGCATGTACGGCTCGGCTGCACTGGCCGCCGCCGTCAAAGCAGCGGCCAGCGCTGACGCACCCCCGTACTGGGCGATGCTGCACAAGCTCAAGGCGAAGACGCTGATCACCTGGGGACGTGACGACAGAGTCAGCCCCGTCGACATGGCACTCCTGCCGATGCGCACCATCCCGGACGTCCAACTGCACGTGTTCCCCAACTGCGGACACTGGGTGATGATCGAGCAGAAGGACGCCTGGGAGCGGACCGTGCTGGCCTTTCTGAGCTCTGAGGAAACGGCGTGAACGCCGGCCACCACTTCCACGGGAGACAACGATGACGAACCGCGCCCTCGACATGATCATGGAGCGCGCCGAGGAGATCTCCGCGCTCGGGCAGTCCAACGAGCGGCTCGGCCGCCTGGACGACAAGGCCGCCAAGGTGCTGCGCGATTCCGGGACCATCCGGATGCTGCAACCGGCCGCGCATGGAGGCCTGGAGGCCCATCCACGAGAGTTCGCCGAAACCGTCATGGGAATCGCCGCGCAGGACGGCTCCTGCGGATGGGTGGCCGGGATCGTCGGCGTTCACCCGTGGGAGATGGCGTTCGCCGACCCGAAGGTCCAGAACGAGATCTGGGGCGAGGATCCCGACACGTGGATCGCCTCCCCGTACGCGCCGATGGGCGTAGCCCGTCCCGTGGACGGCGGGTACGTCTTCAATGGACGCTGGCAGTTCTCCTCCGGCACCGACCACTGCCACTGGATCTTCCTCGGCGGTCTGCTCGGAGACAGCACCGGCCAGCCGGTCCAGCCGCCCGAGGCGCTGCACCTGATACTGCCTCGCTCGGACTACGAGATCGTCGATGGATCATGGGAAGTCGCCGGGCTGAAAGGCACCGGCAGCAAGGACATCATCGTCCGGAACGCGTTCGTCCCGAGCTACCGAGTGATCCAGTTCGCCGAGGTCATCAGCGGTGACGCCGTCAGAAAGGCCGGGCTTGCCAACCCGACCTACCACGTGCCGTTCTCATGTGTCTTCCCCCTCGGCATCACCGCCGCGGTGATCGGCATGGCCGAGGGCGCACTCGCGCACGGCCTCGCCTACCAGCGCGACCGAGTGCAAATCGTCGGGACCAAGATCAAGGACGACCCGTACATGCTGTACGCAATCAGCGAGGCCGCCGAGGACATCGCCGCCTGCCGCACCCGGTTCCTGGACAACGCCTCCCAGATGTACGACAAGGCCGCCGCCGGGGACGAGGTCACCTTCGCCGAACGCGCCGCGGGCCGCCGCGTCCAAGTCCGTGCGGCGTGGCGCGCGGTGCACGCACTGACCGACATCGTGCTGCGGTCCGGCGGCAATGCGATGAGGACGGACAACCCGATCCAACGGTTCTGGCGAGACGCGCACGTCGGGCTCACCCACGCCATCCACGTCCCGGGCGCCGTCTACCACGTGTCCGCACTGACCGACATGGACATCGAACCCCCGCAGGGGCCGATGCGCTCGATGATCTGACATTCCCCCCTTCGTCAAGGAGAAACGGTGACGCACATCCGCGGACTCGGCTACCTGCGGGTCCAGTCGACCGACGTTCCGCGCTGGCGCGACCTCGCCGTCGACGCGCTCGGCTTCGCCGAAGGATTCGGCTCCGATCCGGACGGCCTGTACCTGCGCATGGACGAACGCCGACACCGGCTGACCGTGCTCCCAGGAGACGCCGACCGCGCCCTGTCCGTCGGCTGGGAGGTCCGCGACCAGTACGCACTGGCCTGCGTGCGGGAGGCGATCGAGAAGTCGGGCGCCGCGGTGGCTTCGCTGCCCGCCGAGCAGGCGGCCGAGCGCGGCGTCGAAGACGCCATCGCCTTCACCGATCCAGCCGGCACCCCCACCGAGGTCTTCTTCGGCCCGGTGCTGGACCACGCTCCCCTCCGGACCGGGCTGGGCCAGGCCTTCGTCACCGGACCCCAGGGCATGGGGCACGTGGTCCTGCCGACTCCCCGGCAAGCAGAGACTCTGGACTTCTACGCCGAGGTCCTCGGCTTCCTGCCGCGCGGCGCGATGAAAGTGGGCGAGGCGGCTCCCGCCCATCCGCTGCGTGTGCGCTTCATGGGTGTCAACCAGCGCCACCACAGCCTGGCCGTCTGCCCCGCACCGCACGACGGCGCTCCCGGTCTGGTCCACTTGATGGTCGAAGCCGACGACCTCGACGCGGTGGGCCGGGCGCTGGACAACGTCAACCGGCTGGGCTTCTCGGTCTCCTCCACTCTGGGCCGTCACACCAACGACAAAATGATCTCCTTCTACGTGCGGGCCCCTGGCGGCTGGGACATCGAGTACGGGACGGACGGCCTGCTCGTCGACGAGGCGTCCTACACCTCGGAGGAGATCACCGCCGACAGCTATTGGGGACACGATTGGTCGGCATCACAGCCGCTGGCCGCGTTCCTCCCGCAGGAATGACGGTAGGTCCCGGCGCCTGCCCGCTGACCGTCCTGGAGGTCGTGGAGGAGACGGCCGACGCCCGCTCGCTGATCCTCGCGGTTCCCGAAGAGCAGCGTGACCGGTTCAACTATCGCCCCGGCCAGTTTCTGACGATGCGCGCACCGGGCCCGGACGGATCGAGATCGGCGCGGTGCTATTCCCTCTCCAGCGCGCCCGGCGTGGACCCCCACCTGAAGATCACGGTCAAGCGGGTTGCCGGCGGGCTGGTCTCGAACTGGATCTGCGACGAGATCCGCGCGGGCGACGCGATCGAGGCGCTGCCTCCGGCCGGCCTGTTCACGCCGAGCCGGCCGGAGGACGATTTGCTGCTCTTCGCAGGCGGCAGCGGCATCACCCCGGTGATGTCGATCATCAAGGCCGTCCTGGCCGGCTCCACGGGCAGCGCCGTACTGTTCTACGCCAACCGTGACGAATCCTCGGTGATCTTCGCGGCGGAGCTGCGCGACCTCATGGCGCGGGCTCCACACCGTCTTCAAGTGATCCACTTGCTGGAAAGCCTGCACGGGCTCCCGGCGGCCGCGTCATTGGCCCAGCTCGCCGCCCCGTTCGCCGACCGCGACAAAGCGTTCGTCTGCGGGCCGGGCCCCTTCATGGACGCCGTCGCCGAGGCGCTCCGCGCGGTCGGCGTCACCGGTGACAGGGTCGTCGTCGAACGGTTCAAGTCCCTCACCACCGACCCGTTCGCCGCTCCGGCGGCTTCGGGGCCCGCGGCCGACACCGCCGCCAGCGTCGACGTCACTCTCGACGGCGCATGCCACTCGTTCGACTGGCCCGCGACAACACCACTTCTCGACCTGCTGTTGTCACATGGATTAGATGCCCCCTTCTCATGCCGCGAGGGAGCGTGCAGTGCCTGCGCCTGCCGAGTGACCGTCGGCGAGGTCACCATGCTGCGCAACGACGTGCTCGAAGACGAGGACCTCGCGGAAGGCTGGGTGCTCGCGTGCCAGTCCCTGCCCGCGTCCGACCACGTCGAGGTCACCTACGACTGAAGCCGCACCGCTGGTGTGAGCACAGAGCTTGAGCCTGCCCCGATCTCGGCCGACCGGGGTGACCGAGTGTTGAGTTCGGGTCAGTTGCGGCGACCCACCGCCAGGGGGCAGGACAGTGCCGGGCGACTTGCCTATCGGCACAGGCCGCGAGCCGGCGGCGTAGCTCACTGTAGAAGAGGGTCTCGGCGCGTGGCAGCGTCCAAGGCGTCCTCATCTCACCGGGGCTTCAGGCCGCATGCTTTGCCGTGCCTCTCCCCTTTACAAACGTGCGCGCGGTGACTAGCGTCACAGAAATGGCAGATTCTGCCATGTTGGCGGAAACCAGCATCGATTGCGGTTCCGCTCCCACCCCACGTGCGGCGCTGGAGGCCTCATGACCACGGCATCAGCGGAGCCGAGCCCGGTGACCATGCTCGATCGCGTTTCATCGATCCTGGACGCCTTCGCCGGCCAGCAGCGGCTGACCCTTGCGCAGCTGGCCAGGAAGGCGAACCTTCCTCGGTCCTCGGCGCACCGGATACTGCAACACCTCGTCGAGCTCGGCTGGCTCGAGCGACATGGCTTCGAGTACGCGCTGGGCCTGCGCATGTTCGAGCTCGGATCACTCGTCGTCAGGGGCAACAGGCTCCACCGCGCGGCCCTTCCGGTCATGCGGGACCTCCATGGGAGCACAGGGCTCACCGTCTATCTGAGCGTCCTGCGCGGCGCGGACGTCCTGCACATCGAGCGGATCGGCGAATGGCCGGACTCGGGTGACGGCTGGCATGTCGGCGCCCGCCAGCCCGCTCATCACGCGGCACCGGGGCGAGCCCTGCTGGCCGGCCTCACCCCGAACGCTCGCCCCGAACCCGATCTGTCGATCCCGCTCACGGCCTACAGCGTCCGGACGAGCGCCCAACTGGATCACGAACTGCAAAAGGTCCGCGACCATGGAGCCGCGGTGGACCTGCAGGGCCTGGCACTCGGCGTAGCCTCAGTGGCCACGGCCATCGGGCCGGCCACGTGCCCCCCGGCGGCGCTGACGGTCACCGGTCCGGCCGCGAACCTGAAACCAAGCCAGGTGCTCCCCTACCTGCTCGTGGCCGCTGCCGACATCTGGAGGGCCGCGACGGAGATGTCCCGGAGCAGCGCGAGCCAGCGGCCTTCCCGCCTCCGGCTGAGTCTGCGCCCGCCGGCACCTCTCGATGGCTTGCCGTCCTACACCGCGCGGCGGCCACGTCAGGCCTAACCACCCATCTCAGGCGTCCAGGACGCAATGAGCGACACCATCGCCTGCTCGAGCAGTTCGTGCAACTCGTCCAGATCCGGCGATTCGTCAGCGCGGATCCAGTGGTAGTACGTGAGCCGGGCTGCGTGGAGGATGAGGCCTCCGCGAAGACGCCGCTCGAACTGGTCGCTTCCGGCGAGCCCCCGCGCGGCGAGGAAATCTGCGATGGGACCGGTCAACGGTTCATCCAAGGCGTACCAACGCAACATGTACTCGGGCGAATCCCGGATGACGGACAAGAACCGGCGCTGGAACAGCGCGGGAGGACCGTCCCGGAACATCGTGCGCGGATAGAAGATCTCGGCCAGCGCTGTCACCACGTCGCCACTGGCGGGTGCTTCCTCTAGCGCCTCCAGCATCGCTTGCGCAGACCGCTCGAACAGGGGCACCACCACGTCTTCCTTCACGGCGAAATGGCGGTAGAAGGTGCGCTGGGAGATCCCGGCGCGTTCACAGATGGCCTCGACCGTGGTGCTGGTCCCGCCGTCCAACGCGAACAACTCCAGAGCGGTACGCGCCACTGAGAACCGCAACTCCTCGGCGCGGCGCTCGGTCAGCGTCCGGCGCCCAGAGCTTCTCACCAGGACCATCCCCCTTTCCGCAGGCCATCCCAACGCGACGAGCCTAGGCGATCCGCCCCTACGTCTGGTCCGCACCTGCCGCTCTACGGGCGGTATACCGGAACAAGTCCGTTCACCGGGACATCGCCGGAAACCCGGCGCTGCCCTTCGGGCTTGAAGGATCAAAACACTCGAACCCGCCGCCCGTGAAGGAGCAGCTGACAGCAGACCGAGGCCGGGCCGGGATCGTTCCAATGACGATCCCGGCCCGGCCTCGGAGATGTGGGGCTCAACCTTCGGTGAGCGCCTCGAGTTGCGCGCTCATGCGCTGAAGCGTCTCCAGGTACTCCTCGACCATGCCGAACACGATGTCCTTGGCGGACTGGACCTTGGTCATCCGGCTCACCACTTGGCCGACCGGTCCGCCGACCAGTTCCTGGACACCGGCACGCTTGGCGCGCGCCGTGTACTCGGCGTACAGCATATACTGCAGCGGCATCGGCAGTGCGCCCGGCCCGGCCGGATCGTCCCATGCCTCGGTCCATGCCGTCCGGATCTGCCGGTTGGGCTTGCCCGTCTGCGACTTCGATCGGACCGTGTCGGTGGACTTCATGCGCAGCAAGCGCTCGACCTCGTGCGGCTCCGCAGGCGCTTCTCTGCAAGTCAGCCAGATCGAGCCGGTCCACACTCCCTGCGCACCGAGGCTCATCGCGGCCGCCATCTGCCGGCCGGAACCGATGCCGCCGGCCGCGAGGACGGGCACGTCGCCCGCCGCGTCCACGACGTCGGGGACCAGCACCATCCCGCCGATCTCGCCCGTGTGGGCTGCTGCCTCGTAGGACTGGCAGATGATGACGTCCACACCGAGCTCGACGTTACGCGCCGCCTGATGGGCCTTGCCGACAAGCGCCCCAACCTTGGTCCCGCGCTCGTGTGCACGGTCGACGAGCCAGGCCGGTGGCGGGCCCAGCGCGCTCACCAGCAGCCCGTGCTCGTGTTCCAGCACGACGTCGATCTGCTCCTCGCCGCCGGCCGCCGTGAACCCCGCCGTCGTCCAGTCCTTGTGGCCGTTGGACTCGGGCAGTGGCGGGACGTCGTACCGCCGCATCAGTTGTTCGGCGTACTCCCGGTGCTCCTTGGGGATCATCGCCTCCAGGCGCTCCTGCATTCCCTCGCCGTCGCTCAGACCGGCGTCGCGGTCCGCCGTGTGCACCGGGGCCACGATGTCCACGCCGTAGGGTCGTCCGCCGGAGTTCTCCTCCAGCCAGCGAAGCTCGATGTCGATCTCTTCCGGCGACATCGCGACGATGCCGAGCACCCCCATCCCGCCGGCCCGTGAAACTGCGGCCACGACGTCTCGGCAATGGCTGAAAGCGAAGATGGGGTATTCGATTCCCAATTCTCTGCACAGTTTGTTCATCAATCGGCCTCTCTATCGGCGTCAGTCGGATGCGGGAAGCGGCTTGGCCGCCTTGATGGCCAACGGCCGGTCTCCGACTGCGAGCCCCCCGGCGCCCGCTCTGGTGCAGAGGAGTTCGAGTGTGCCGGTGTCGTCGGCGTAGCGCTTGCCGATGAGCAGTTGGTCTCCGTCGGCGGGCCGACCGGCCCGCTCGGCCGTGTCGGCGACGACCATCGGCTGCCCTCCGCACCGGAGGTCGACATCACCGGACGGTGCGCGGACGACGACGACCTGGGCCTGCGAGACGATGCTGTTCAGTTTCAGGCCGGGTCGCAGTTGCATGGTTGGTCCTTTTGGTCAGTTGTAGATGCCGGCTTCGGCGTCGGCCTCCGGGGCGTACAGCAGGTCATCGGCGACCGTGCCCTGGCCTGGCAACCGGACGGTCGCGACGGCGGTCGCCGTCACCTCGCCAGCGTGGTTGACGTTCTGCACCGCCACGTCGGCACGCAGGTCGTCGGGCGCCTCGCGATAGGTACGGCGCACCGTTCCCCGCACCGCGTTCGTGTCACCGACGAGGTTCGGGCGCCGAAGCCGCGCCTCGGCTTTCACCAGGGTTCCGTGGTCGCCCATCCAGTCGGTCACCGCCTGGAGGAGCCAGCAGATGCGCTGGGGACCGAAATCGAACGACGCGGCCTGGGCGCGAGCCGCCCGCGCGTACTCAGGATCGGCCCTGCCGCCCGCCCCCATATCAATGGTGCCCTCGTCCACCTGTCGCGCCCGGCGGGTACTGAGCGCGCCGTGCGCGAAGAGGTAGAGTTCGGTGGTGGTGTAAGTGCCCTTGGGCAGTTCCGGAATCGCTTCTCCCTCGGACACGTTCTCCCAATAGCGCGGGTCGCCGCCACGGCGGGCGCGTTCCCACACCAGCGGGTCGGGAGCGACCCGCGGCGCTGAGCCCGAGGCGACCTGCGCGGACTCCACTCCCTTTCCCTGGTTGGCGAAGCGCAGCATATCGTTGGTGAGCCTGGCCACCAGTTCCCCGCGCGAGTTCCAGTACTCGGTGGTGCCGGTACAGATCAGCGCCTCCCCCGCCTGCCTCGTCGTGGTCCGGCGGATGCCGGTGGGAGTCTGGATGCTCCGCAGACGGTCGCCGAGCCAGATCGGCCGATACCATTCCAGCGAGGCGCCCAAGTACAGAACCGTGAGGTCACGCATCGACACGTCGGCCTCGGGGACGTGCCCCCAGATGGAGGCGTTCGCACCGAAATCGACGGAGAACACGAAGCCGGGCGGCGCGACGAGATCGTGGTGGCGGCCGCGGTCGGCGTAGCCCTTGTCGCGGTAGAGCGGGTTGTAGTCGCCGGCCCCGTCGGCGTACCGTGCCAGCCATTCCTCCGTGACGGTTCGCCATGGCCTGGGCGGCATCGGTTCGCCGAGCCGTTCCTTGTAGGCGGCCTCGAACTCGTCCAGTGTGGTGATCTTCGGCATCAGGACTTCACTCTCCGGGGAAGCGCGGCGATAAGAGGCGTGTCGACACCGACCGGTCCGGCCACGCCAGCGCCACCCGGCTCGCCGATCGGCTCCCGCCGCCCTGGCAGGGTTTGCTGAAGAATTCGGCGTTGTCGGCGACGAGCCACCCCTCACCGGGCGGCACATCATCGTCGATGTAGATCGCCTCCATGGGGCATTCGGCTTCGCAGGCACCGCAGTCGACGCACTCACCGGGGTTGATGTACATCTTGCGGAGGCCTTCGTAGATGCAGTCGACAGGGCAGACCTGGATGCAGGACCGGTCCATGACGTCGACGCACCCTTCGGCGATCAGGAAGGGCATCCGCGGCTCCGCACCGTCGGGTGGTCCAACATCGTCATCGGCTCACCAGGCGATCGGCAGGACGTGCATCCCCGCCGTGAGGTATTCCGAGGCGTACTCCGGCTCCCCGGCCAGCTTCAGCCTCGGGAACCGGCGGAGTAGAGAGCCGAGCGCGACCTGCATCTCCATGCGTGCCAGCGGGGCGCCCAGGCAGTGGTGCACGCCGTGGTTGAGCGTCAGATGAGGATTGGGCCGCCGCGTCACGTCGAAGGCCTCCGCGTCGTCGAAGACCGCCGGGTCGTGGTTGGTACTGGAAGGGTCAATCGCCACGGCGTCCCCCTCCCTGATCAATGTGCCGTCGATCTCCACGTCCTCGGTCGCCACGAAAGGGACGAGCGAGCCGAGCCCGCCGGCCTTTCCTCCGATTGCGAACTGGCCGTGCCGCAGGACCTCCTCGATCGCGGTCGGTACCACGCCGTCGACATCGGCCAGGACGGCCTTCAACTGGTCGGCGTTGCGGAGCAGAGATAGCACGGCGAGGTTGATGAAGTTCGCCGTATTGTCGAAACCGCCGATGATCAGCAGCATCGCGATGGGCAGGATCTCGGCGTCCGTCAGCGAGTCGTCCTTGTCCGCCGCGGTGGCCAGGGCGCTCAGCAGGTCGTCGCGCTGTTCGGAGCGGCGCTCGGCGATCAGCTCGGAAAGGTAGGCGTACAGTTGCGCTCCCGCCTCCAAGATCGCCTCCTCCGTCATCCCCGAGGTCGCCAGCGTTGATTTGCTCCACTCGATGAACTTGTCCCGATCCTTGGCGGGCACTCCGAGCAGCTCGCTGAGCACACGGATCGGCAGGGGAAGCGAGAAATGCTCGACGAGGTTGGCCGGAGAACCGTGCGCGACCATCCCGTCGAGCAGTTCGTCGGCGAGGTGCTCGGTCCCCTCCCGCAGCCGGGCGACCCGCCGGGCGGTGAACGCCTTGGCCACGAGCCGGCGCAGCCGGGTGTGGTCCGGCGGGTCGGCGAACTGGAGCGTGCCCTTCAGGAAGTCCGGGAAGTGGACGAAGAAGGGGACCTCCCGCTCGCCCCGGGCGAAGGGGCCCCGGACGAACTTGTTGCTTTCCAGCATCTGCCGGGCCGCCTGGTGGCGGTGGATGATCCAGCCCTCCCCGCCGAACGGAAAGGCCACCTTGGTCATGGGGCGGTCGGTGATGACCTGCTGGTAGTTCTCCACCGCCTGGACGGGCGTGGCCGGCGGGAACGGGTACTGCACAGCGCTCTCGGTCATGGCTGTCCTCCGAGCTCAGATTCCGGATTCGATCTCTTCGCCCGTCTCATCGCGCACGACGATCGCGGAGACCGGGCATGACTCGTAGGCGTCGACGACGCTCTCCGACGGCCTGACACGGGCCGTGCGCGCACGCGACTTTCCCTCGGCCATCTCGAAGACGTCCGGCGCCACGGCAACGCACATCTTGTTGCCCACGCAGACGGCACGCTCCACCTCGACCGTCCACTCGGCACCGCCGCTCATGAGGCGGCCGCAGACGGCAGCATCAACGGGGCGGGCTCGGCCTGACCGACGGCGAGGATCTCATCGAGGCGATTGGCGACGGTCTCCGGCGTCAGATCGGGGTCGGTTATACCTGCGGTGTTGGCCAGCACGAGCCGGGACACGGTACCGCCCGCGGCGTTGAAGACCTCTCCGTTGACGGCGCACTCGGCGTGGGCCAGGTAGGCGGCGACCGGCGCCACCAACGACGGTGGCATGACCGCCTTCATGTGCTCGACGGTGCCGGGCGGCAGCGCGTCCGCGGCTTGGTCGAGCATCCGGGTGCCCGCGCCGGGCGCGATGGCGTTGACCTTGATGCCGTGAGCGTCAGCGGCCACCGCGAGGGTGCGGGTCAACCCGAGGACCGCGCCCTTCGCCGAGCCGTAGTGCACCATGTCCGGAACACCGAGCATCGCACCGGAAACGGTGTTGACGATCCGGCCGTGCTCTGAGGCGATTAGATGCGGCCACGCCGCGCGGCTGACCAGCATGCTGCCCAGGTAGTGGACGTCGAGAAAGTCTCTGTACCGCGACGTCGGCACTTCCAGCCACGGCTGGACGGTGTAGATGCCGGCGTTGTTGATCACGGCGTCGAGGCGGCCGAACGCGGTCATCGCCGCGTCTACGATGGCGTCCGCTCCCTCCTCTGTCGCCACCGAGTCGGTCGAGGCGATGGCGCGGCCGCCCGCCTCGGTGATCGCGGCCACCACCTCGGCGGCCGGGTCCTCGCCGCGCGGCGTACCGTCGACCGCGCCTCCCACGTCGTTGACCACGACGGCCGCGCCGCGGGCGGTGAGCAGTTCAGCATGCGCGCGGCCGATGCCGCGACCGGCCCCGGTCACGATCACCACGCGGCCGGTGAAGTCCAAGCGGGTCATGGTGTTGCTCCGTGTTCTGTCGAAGGTGTTCGCGGCCTCGCGGTGGTTTCAGGGACGGGCCGTGCCGCCGGACACCGGAACCGGCGCCGTCCAGATGGAGCCTTGGCCCTCCCGGCGCGACTTGTCGAAGTCCATGACCTCGAAGCCGCAGCAGATGTAGAGCGTGCGGCGATCGTCTCCGCCGAGCCCGCAGGCGGTGGTGCTGCCGCATTCGGCCTGCGGCGCGGTCACCCTGGCCAGCGCCTCACCGCCGTCGCGCACGCGGAGCACCTCCCCGGTGGCGGGGAAGGCGACCCAGGCCGCGCCGTCGGTGTCCAGGCACAACCCGTCGGGCAGGGAACCGAGTTCGGCGAACACGCGGCGGCCGCCGAGCGTGCCATCCGGGGAGACGTCGTAGGCGGTGACTCGGTTGGCGAAGACCTCCGCGACCACCAGGGTCCGCCCGTCGGCGGAGAGGGCGATGCCGTTGCCGCACATCAACTGCCCCGCCTCATCGGCGATCCGGACCGTGCCATCCGGCTCCACCACGATGATCGGCGACTCCTTGGGGTTCTCCTCGGCGTACAGGTCGAAGCCGAGCTGGGTGATGTAGGTGCGGCCGGCCGCGTCGACCACCATGTCGTTGATCGGGCCCACGGCGTGTTCGCGCAGGTCGGCGTACACGCTTGTCGTGTTGCCGTCGTAGGCCAGCACCAGCCGCTCGAACATCGAGTTGACCAGCATCCGCCCGTCGGGCAGGAACCCGGTGCCAACCAGGACGACGGGCTCGCCGTCCGCGGTCTTGCGGTCGGACAGATCGAGGTGGGTGTCGCTTTTGCCGGCCTCGTCGAGGGTCAGGATGCGGGCGTTGTACATGTCGGAGAAGTAGAAGCGCCCGTCGTGCCAGCGCGGGCACTCGGTCCAGCTGAAACCGGTGGCGAGTCGGCCCGCCTGTATGTCGGTTGCCATGGTGTGCTCTCCTTCGGTGGGGTGGGACTACAGGCCAGCGGGCCTGTCGCCGATGACATCTCGTTCGGCGAGTTCGCCGATGCGGTGGGGAGACAGGCCGAGTTCCTTCTCCAGGACCTCGTTGTTGTGCTGGCCGACGGTCGGTGGCGCAAGCCGGGACCAGCGGTCGATCCGGCCGAACCGGAACGGCAGAACAGGGATCGGGATGCGTCCGAGAACTGGGTGATCGATCTCTTCGAAGTAGCCGCGCGCCTCGATCTGCGGGTGCGCGTGCACGAAGCGTTGGTCGGCGACCTGGGCAGCCGGGACTCCCGCGGCCAGCAGACCGGCCGCGGCATCCGCCACATCCCGCCCGGCCGTCCACGCCCGCAGATCCTCATCGAGGCGGTGCCGTTGTGCCCATCGGCCGGCGGCGTCGGCCAGGGCCGGGTCCGCCCACTCCTGGATGCCGGTGTAGGCGGCCAATGCCCGCCACTGCTCGTCGGTGACGACCGAGATCGCGAGCCATTGCTCCATACCCGCCCCGGCGAAGACACCCTGGGGAGCGTGTCCGTGCGCCTGGTTGCCGTCGCGCTCCAGAAGCGTGCCGTTGGCCGACCACTCCACGACCTGTTCGGCGGTCATGGTCAGCGCCGCCTCCACCAGCGGCGCCTCCACGAGCAGCCCTCGTCCCGTCCGTTCCCGCTGCTGCAGCGCGGCCAGAAGAGCGAAGGTCGCGTTCGAGCCGCCCATCGGGTCGGCCGGGCCGCTCGGATTCACCGGAGGACCATCGGGGTAGCCGATGCGCCAGCACATGCCCGAGTACTGCTCGACGGTCTGGGCGTATCCGACCATGTCTCTGCGGGGACCGGACAACCCGAACGCCGGCATGCGGAGCATCACCAACCGCGGGTTGATCTCTTGGACCCGGGACCATCCGAGGCCGGAGTTGTCCAGGACGCGGGGGGCGTAGTTCTCGAGCAACACATCGGCATCGGCGATGAGCCGCTCGACGAGTTCACGTCCCTCCGGACGCGTGATGTCGAGCGTCACCGCCCGTTTGTTGTGGTTGGCCCCGAGGTAAACCCACCCGGCCTCCCACCACCGCGGATTGTCGGTGATGGTTCCGCCGAGCATGCGGGCGCCGTCGACCCGCCGGGTGGCCTCGATCTTGATCACATCCGCGCCGAGCGAGCCGAGCAGTGTCCCGGCGAGCGAGCCGACCCACCAGTTGCCGAAGTCGATCACGCGCAAACCGGCCAGCGGAAGGAGACCGACACCACTGTCCTCTGGACGCGGCACCGCAGGCGCTGCGAAACGAGCGTCCCCATCCGGCTCCGGGGCCTTGCGCGCCGATGGGGGGCGGACCCCGTCGAACAGGAACGGCACCGCCGGGTGCCGAAACCTGCCGCTGGCGTCTTGGACGTAGAAGCCGCGATCGACCATGTGCTCGTCATCGAGGATCGTCGCCGCGCTGTGCACCGGGGCGCAGGGGATCCTGAAGTCCCGGGCGGCCTGAACGATCTCGGCCACGGTGCGTTGCCGGGTCCAGGCGTGCACGGCCGCCGAGAACTCACGCGATCGCCGGTAGCGGCCCTCGTGCGTCTTGATCTCCTCGTCGCCCAACCAGTCGGGGCGCTCGATCAGGACCAGGAAGTCCTCGAGGTTCTGGGCCGAGGCCAGGTTGAAGCCCACCCACCCGTCGGCTGCAGGCTCGACCGACGGGACGAGCCTGCGCCGCTGCACTACAGGATCGCGCGAGTCACCGCGGATCGTGGCGGCCACGTCGGCGAACATCGTCGCCGCGTAGGTCGTCACTTCCAGCAATGAGACGTCGATGAGTTCGCCGCCGGGCCCGGCGAGGGCGGCCAGGGCGGCCGTCGCCGCGAACGAACCGGCGACCCACAGCTCCTCAGCCCCGCCGAGCGCAAGCGGATAGGCCGCAGGCTCCCCCCGGTTGCTCAGCGAGCCCGACTCGGCCTGCACGGTGAACTCGGTCCACGGTCTGCCGGATCCCGCCCATGGGCCGGTCATGCCCCACGGGGTGATGACCACGACGGTCGCCTGCGCAGCGAGCCGGTCGAGCAGCGCACGGTCCGGCGCGTCATCGGCCTCAAGGATCACAACGTCAGCGGATGCGGCGAGGTCGGCCCACTCGCGTCGGCTGGAGACCTTACCCGCGGCGAGGAACGCGAACAACGGAGCGTCGGTACCACCACGCCTTTCCCGCTCTCTAAGCGGGTGTCCGCCTTCTGGTTCCCACAACAGCACATCCGCGCCGACGTCCGCGAACAGCTTGCCGGCGTAGGCCCCCGCAATGCTATTGGAGACCTCCAGCACTCGTAGCCCGGCGAGTATGCCGCCGCTGTTCTCGCCCGGGATGGAGTTCATACCCGTCCCTTCATCTGCACCGAAGCGGTCCGCCCGCCGCGGTCAACACCCAACCGAAGCGCACGATAGGCGTCAGACCAAATGACAGAGTCCTTTGCCGTGACCTTGCCGGTCGGGGAAGCCCGGTCTCGCATCTCCGCGGGTTCGCAATGCCGTGGAGCGAATCTAGATGGCCCCTGCGGCCTGCAGAAAGATGAAATTCTGCTCAGTGGGATGCTCTGTGTGCACGTTAATGGGGTTATTCCAGTCACTGGGAAGCGCTGTTCCTTCGACCGTCGAACGCCCTCTACGGTCGGGGCCGACTCGGCGAGGACGTCGGCCGGGACGTCGGCCGGGGCGTCGGCGGCGACAGTGCCGGGTCTCGGCAGCGCAGGACCCGCCGCGCGGGTCAGAAGGGTGGGCCGGGGCGCGTGCAGGTCCACGGCCAGGCACGGTCAGCGTCGGCGCCGCTGCCGGCGCGGCGACATCCAGGAGGAGCGACCTTGAGCACGCGATGGAACGAGACCCACGACGTGGTCGTGATCGGTTCCGGAGGCGGCGGCCTGACGGCGGCCTACACCGCCGGCAGCGCAGGGCTGCGAACGGTCGTGCTGGAAAAGTCGGAATACTTCGGCGGGATGACCGCCTATTCGGGTGCATGCCTGTGGCTACCGGGGAACCACATCGCAGGCAAGACCGAGGAAGGCGACACCCCGGAGCGCGCACTCGAATATGTGCGGGTACTGGTCGGCGACAGCGCTCCCGAGGAAATGCAGCGCGCGTACGTCACCAATGCCGCCAGGGTGGTCGAATTCCTCACCCAGAACCCCGCCCTCCGCTTTCATCACGGTCCTTTCCCCGACTACTACGATGCCCCGGGCCGCGTCCCGGGCGGTCGCGGCATCTTCCCCGCGCCATTGGCCGGCGCCGAACTAGGTGACCTCGCCGGGAACCTGCGCGGCCCGATGGCGAAGCACCGATTCGGCCGCGAGATGGATCTCAGCCGGCTCGACGGGGGTCGCGCGCTCATCGGCCGGCTGCTGCTCGCGGTCTCGGGTCTGGAAGCGGTGAAGCTGCAGAGCGGGACATCCTTCACTGATCTGGTCATCGACAACGGGCGCGTCACGGGCGTCGTTGCGCGTCACGGCCAGCAGACGACCCGGATCCGAGCAGAGCGGGGAGTCGTGCTCGCCGCGGGCGGGTTCGAGGCCAATGCCGAGCTGCGCCGCAGATGGCAGGGCCGCGACAGCGAATGGACGAACGCGCCCGAGACGCACACCGGCGACGCGATCGTCGCGGGCATCGCGGCCGGCGCGGCCATCGCCGGGATGGAGAACGCGTGGTGGGCCACCAATCTCGCCTACCCCGGGGGCAAATCGGCGTTCATCGTCGGTTTCCACGGCGGTCTCTTCGTCAACGGGACCGGCCGTCGCTTCGCCAACGAGTCACTGCCTTACACGCAGATGGGCCAGGCGATCGTCGATCTCGAGGCGATGGGCGAGCCGGCTCTCCCCGTCTACTGGATCTTCGACGACCGATTCGAGAGCGTTCCCTGCATCGTCGAAGTGGAACCCGATCGCGAGGAGCTGCGGGCAGCGGGTCTCTGGCACACCGCGGACACGATCGAGGGCCTCGCCAGTCGGCTCGATCTGCCCGGCGAGGTGCTCGCGGCTACCGTCGCCCGGTTCAACTCGCACACCGCGTCGGGAGTGGACGAGGACTTCCATCGCGGTGAGGACGAGTTCGATCTCTTCTTCGCACGGGGGGATGGACCCAACCCCTGCCTGGTTCCGGTCGACCGTGCGCCCTTCCACGCGGTGCGCATCGGCCTCGGTGACCTGGGCACCAAGGGCGGACTCGTCACCGACCCCGACGCAAGGGTGCTGACCGAGTCCGGCACCGCGATCCCCGGGCTCTACGCCACCGGCAACACCACCGCCTCCGCCACGGGCAATGTCTATCCCGGCCCGGGCGCCCCGATCGGCACCTCGATGGTCTTCGGTTTCCTGGCGGCAAGGCATTTGGCAGCCGGGAGCGTGGCCCCGCAGCCCGCATGAGCAGCCTGACCGGGGAGCCTGAACGATCTGAGCCGCGCTGATTCCGGTGCGCTGACTCCGTGGGTGAGACCGGCGGCAATGGCGCCCGCCGCCGGTCTCACCCACGGTCACACCTCCTCGCGGGTCTCTCCTCGCGAGGCGAGGTTCTCGCGGCTCTTGCGCAGGGCGTGCAGGCGTTGTTCCAGCCGCTCCACCGCGTCTGTTTGGGCTTGGGGCCTTCGACGCAGCGCTTCCAGGGCGCTGGCCGTCTCCGCCTCGTCCTCCTCCAGCCGTTCGATCGCGAGACCGCGGGTGAGCAGGTCCTGCTCCGTCCAGTCCGAGGCGCCGGTCTCTTCCGTCGGCATGCCGTCAGCCGGTCGTCTCGTCGTGGAAGTTGAACAGCTTCCGGGTGTTCAACTCGACGATCTGGTGGACCTCGTCGTCGGGGATGTCGGCGAACACCTTCTCGGCGTACTCGCGGCTGTGCGGCCAGTAGGAGTCCGAATGCGGGTAGTCGCATTCCCACGTCATGTTGCCGACACCGATGTCGTGCCGGTTCTTCAGTCCGGCGACGTCGTCGATGAAGCAGCCGTAGATGTGCTTGCGGAACAGGTCCGACGGGCGCACGTCCTGGACCACGTTCTGGTACCAGCGATGCCGGTGCCAGGTGCCGTCGATCCGCTCGAGCAGGTACGGGATCCAGCCGACGCCGCCTTCGGACAGCGCCACCTTCAGCCTGGGGTGCCGGTGGAAGACGGGCGAGAACAGCAGGTGCGCCGTGGCCGACATCGAATTGGTTCCGTACAGCGAGATCGTCACCGCGTACGGGGCCTCGGGTGCGGTCGCCGGCGGTGAGCCGGAGGAGCCGAAGTGCATGCACAGCGGCATGTCGGTCTCCTCGGCCACGGAGAAGACTTCATCCCAGTGGTCGGTGTAGATCGACGGAAGCCCCAGCGGGACCGTGTTCTCGGGGAAGGTGATGCCCTTGGCGCCCTTGCCCGCGCACCGGCGGATCTCCTGGACGCACAGCGCCGCGTCCCACAACGGCAGGATGATCAGCGGGATGAACCGGTGCGGTGCGACGGCGCACCACTCGTCGATCACGAAGTCGTTGTAGGCCCGGACGCATGCCAGCGCCAGGTCCAGGTCCTTGCTCTCGGCGGTGAAGAGCGCGCCCGCGAACCGAGGGAACGAGGGGAAGTTGGCCGCCGCATGCACGCCGTCGAGGTCCATGTCGACGATGCGCGCCTGAGGGTCGTAGCAGCCGGGGATCATGTCGGCGTAGCGCACCGGTTCGACGCCGTACTCTTCGGGCTGTTTGCCGGCGACGGCGTTGAGGCCGATGGAGGGGAACCGCTTGCCTTCGTAGTGCCAGACCTGGATCGGTGGCCCGCCGGCCTTCGACGGCTCGTCGACGATCCGGGGCCCGCGCTCCTGGTGCTTGCGGGGCAGCCGGTCCGTCCACACCTTCGGGTGCTCGATCAGGTGATCATCGACCGATATGAGCTTCATCCAGGGTTGCAGGGGCATGGTTTCGGCCTCCCGTTCAGGATCGGAGATAGGGGGTGCGTAGCCGGTCGCGGCCAATCTCGCCGGGCTGCCAGCCAGGAACGAGATCCCGGCCGTCGAGGGTCCGCACGGGGCGGTCGTGCTCGACGAGGAGGGAGAGGTTGTAGCCGATGCGTCCGGTGAGGATCTTGGGGTTGCCGGTGCACAGCATGAGCGCCGCCTCGGCGATGGTCTCCTCCGGCTCGGAGTTGTCCCGCCGGACACCGGCGACGGTGAGTGCGTTGTCGGTGGCCACCTGATATTCGGGGGCGAGTGCGTTCACCGCGATGTTGTCGTCGTAGAGCTCCATTGCGGCGCCCGTGGTGATCCGGTCGATGAACGCCTTGGTGCCGCCGTAGAGCGTGGCTCCATTGGTCGGGTTGTGCCTGAACGGCGGACCCGTCCGCGGTCCCGCCTGGGAGGAGGAGATGTTGAGGATCCATCCCGCTCCCCGCTCGCGCATGCCCGGTACCGCCGCGGCGGCCAGGTTCCAGGCGGCCCACACGTTGGTCTCGACGGCCGCGCGGAAGGCCTCCCCGGTCATGTCCGGGAAGATGAGATCGAAGTGCCGGCTGGCGGCGGCGTTGTTCACCACGATGTCGACCGGAGCGCCGAACGCCTCCCCGGCTCGGTCGATGATTTCGCTGCGGCTCGCCGCAGGATCTCCGAGGTCGAAGGGAATGGCGGTTGCGTGGCCGCCGTCGGCGGTGATCTGCGCGACGGTCTCCTCCAGCGACCCGGCCAGGGAGGCGTCACCTGGCCGCAGCGAGCGGGACACCGCGGCGACCGCGATCCCCTCGGCGGCGAGCCGGCGGGCGATTGCCCGACCGATGCCGCGGCTGGCGCCGGTGACGACCGCGATGTGCCGCTGTCCCGTCACGACGCCAGCCCCGTGATCCTGCGGAAGTTGCGCCCCGCAACGTTCGCCAGTTCGTCGTCGCTGAGCGGCAGCGACCGCAGGACCTCCAGCTCGCGGTCGAGGCGGTCGTGGCTGGTCTGCGGTGTCACGCCGGGCCGCGACCGGAACCACAGGTACTCGCTGATCACCCAGTTGCTGCCGAACAGGACGCGGTCGGTGCCGATCGCCCGTAGGTGCGCTGCCATGTCGTCGGCGCTGACGTGTCCCTCGGCCACTTCGATGAGCCGAAGCGACACATCGGTGTGGACACCGGAGTACGTCTTGGCCAGCTCGAGCACCTCGGCGTCGGCGCCTTTGCCGAACGTGCGGTCGTGGCCGAGATGGGCGAAGATCAGCTTGAGTGAGGGGAAGTCGGCCAGGGCCTTGGCGTAGTGCCGAGGGCGGCCGGGCATGAACCCGGCGGCCTGGGTCAGGATCGGGACGCCCTCGGCGGCGCAGTAGTCGTAGACCGGCCACATTCTCGGGTCGTCGCCCTCGGTGCCGTGGTTCATCGGCACGTGCTTGACCCCGAGAGCGCCGCGGCGGATGCCGTTCTCGACTTCGGAGAGCAAGGTGTCCTTGTCCATCAGGACCGGGTCCACGCCGACGAAACAGCTCAGGCGCCGATTGCTCGCGGTCTGGTCGAGCGCCCACTGGTTGTTGTCCTGGATGCGCCGGATGATCCTGCGCCGCAGGCCCTCCTGCTCGCGTGCCCGGTCGGCCGGTTCGTCCGGCAGCACGTTGAGGCCCTGCCGCCAGTACACCCCGGACCAGGTGAACATCAGGATGTTCATGTGCGCGATGCCGGTGTCGGCCATCACCCGCTCGGCCTCGTCGGGCGTGCCGAAGAACCCGGGTTTGTCAGGCAGTCCCATCGCGGCGCTGAACCGCAGCAGGTTGCTGTAGAGGTCGCAGCTGTGGTCGGCGGTCCTCAGGATGTGGTTGTGGCAGTCGATGATCTCCAGGTCGCTCACGAGGTGCTCCCGGTACCGCTCAGCGCCGCGGGAGTCAGCGATCCCACGGCCGGCCGCCGCGTGGTGTGGGTGATCCCGCCGTCCGACACCACCGAGTGCCCGGTCATGTAGGACGAGAGGGCGGAGGCGAGGAACACCGCGACGCCGGCGGTCTCCTCGGCACCGCCCAGCCTCTTTTGCGGCGTGGCCTCGGCCGCCTTCCGCATGAACTCCGCCTGTTCGGGGCGGCGGGAGGTGGCGGTCTCCCGTCCGCTGCGGTCGATGGCGTGCGTGCCGGGGACCACGCAGTTCACCCGGATGTCGTACGGCGCCAATTCCAGTGCCGCAGAGCGCGTCAGGTGGATCACGCCAGCGTTTGCGGCGCCGTAGTGCGAGATGGACGGCGCGGCGGTGACCCCGCTCGTGGAGCCGAAGTTGACGATGCGTCCCTGCACGCCGTCGCCGATCATGGCGAGGGCCTCGGCCTGCATGCACAGCATCGTCGAGGTGAGGTTCAGCTCGATGGGGCCGTTCCATTCCGCGAGGTCGAAGTCCAGGAAGGACTTCGGCGTGGCGGCGCCAAGGCTTCCGACACCGTTGACGGCCACCGCGATCGGCCCCAGTTCGCTGCGGGCCTGGGCGACCATCGCGCGGACCTCCTCAGGCCGGCGGACGTCGGCGTGCAGCGCGACCGCTCGGCGTCCGAGGTCTTCGATCTCCTTGACCGTCTGGGCGGCGAACTCCTCGGCGATGTCCACGACGGCGACGTGTGCTCCGGCCTTGGCCAGGGCGATCGCGGTCGCCTTGGGGATGCCCCCGCCGCCACCGGTTACCAGCGCCACCGCGTCGGTCAGCCCGAGCAGTTCCGCCGCATGCTGATCAGCCATGTTCGTGCCTTTCTCTCAGGTCAGCCGCTGTGCCAGCTCGCGGCGCAGCAGTTTTCCGGTGGCGGTGTAGGGAAGGTCGGGCTGGAACACCACGTCGTCCGGCGTGCGTGAAGACCTCAGGCGGGCGCGCACGAACGCGCGCAGGTCACCGGGGTCGGGGACGGTGTCTCCGGCGGGCACGACGACCGCGACGATCCGTTCGCCCCACTCCTCGTCCGGCAGGCCGAGGACCGCGGCCTGGCCCACTGCGGGGTGCTCGACCAGGACGTCTTCGATCTCCGCCGGCGCGATGTTCTCACCGCCCCGGATGATCGTGTCGTCAGAGCGGCCGTGGACGAACAGGTAACCGTCGGCGTCGATCCTCCCCTGGTCGCGGGTGGGGAACCAGCCGGCGGCGTCCAGCACGCTTCCCAGTCCCCGGTATTCGCCGGAAACCTGGGCGCCCCGCACCCAGATTTCGCCGACCTCCCCCGCCGGCAGTGGTGTGCCGTCGGCGCCCCGGATCTCGCACTCCACGCCCGGGACCATGCGTCCCACCGATCCGAGTCTGTCGATCGCGGCCGCGTCGCCGGCGAGCGCGGCGCGATGGTCTTCGGGTCCCAGCACCGCGATCGTCGAGCTGGTCTCCGTCAGGCCGTAGGCGTTGACGAAGTCGGTGTCGGGGAATGCCGCGAGCGCGGCGCGCAGCACGGTCGGCGGCATCCGCGCGCCGCCGTAGGCAATGGAGCGCAGTGACGGTGCGTCGGCCTGGCGGCCGGCGAGTTCGTCGATGATCCGGGCGAGCATCGTCGGCACCACCATTGCGTGGGTCACCGCGTCTTCGCGCACCAGGTCCAGCCAGCCGCGGGCGGTGAAGTCGGGCAGGTAGGTCATCCGGCGCCCCGCGTACAGGTTGCTGAGGACGGACCCGACGCCCGCGATGTGGTAGGGCGGAACGCTCACCAAAACGGCGTCGCTCGGGTCGGCCGCGCCGAACTCGACCGTCTCCAGCACGTAGCTGAGCAGGTGCGCGTGCCGGAGCAGCACCCCCTTCGGCTTGGCGGTCGTGCCGCTGGTGAACAGCACCACCGCGGGATCGTCGGCGCCGTCGCCGGGCGGGGCGGGCGCTGCAGCCGAGGCCAGGGCGATCCAGTCCTCCGAGCGCGTGTTGGCGGCCACCTGAGGGGTGAACGTCTCGTCGGCCACCACGTAGGGGTGGTCCAGCTCGGCGATCAAGGCGGCGATCTGCGGTGCGGACAGCCGGTAGTTGAGCGGTGTCAGCGGGAGGCCGGCACGGGCCGCGGCGAACAGCAGTGACGGCAGGATGGGCCCGTTCAGGCCGATGTGGACGACGCTCTTGGCTTCTGCTTCCCTGAGCAGGGTCGCGCCGCCGTCGGCGATGCGCGACAGGTCGGCGAACGTGCGGCCGTCGTGACGGCCGCCCAACGCGATCCGCTCGCCGAAGGCGTCGCGGGTCATGTCGAGGATCAGCTCGATTCCCATAAATGGTCAGCTCCTGTCCGGCTCGACGTAGGGCAACGTGATCCCGTCGCCGACGTCGTGGAACGTCGCCTGCACCCGAAGTCCCACGCGGACCTCCTCGACCGTGCCGCCGATGAGGTTGGTGAGCATCTGGAACCCCTCGTCGAAGGTGACGATCACGACGGCATAGGGCGCGGTGAATTGCGGGGCTTGCGGCCGCCACACGACCGTGTGGCTGTACACCTCGCCGCGGCCTGCGCTGGTGCGCCACTGCAGTGCATCGGCATCGCAGTACCGGCATGCCCAGGCAGGGTCGAAGACCGCCCGGTCGCAGGCACCGCAGTGCTGATAGCGGAGTTCGCCGGCGGCGCATCCCTCCCAGAACGGCCGCGACACCGCAGTCGGCTGCGGCAGCGGGATCCCGGCGCGCTGGGGACCGAGGACCGTCACGGGCGCTCACTCCCCAGCAGCACGACATCAGTGAACAGCGCGCCGGAGCCGCCGTTGCTGCACAAGGCGACCTTCGCGTCCGGCACCTGGCCGCTCTGGCATCGCTTCTGCAACTGGTGCACACCCCGGGCCACGCGCTGCGACAGTTGGACGATTCCGCCGCCATGGCTGTAGGACATGAGCCCGCCGTCGGTGGTGATGGGGAACTCGCCGCCGGGACCGATGCGGCCACCGGTGACGAAGTCGCCCCCTTCGCCCTGCTCGCAGAACTCGAACGCCTCGAACTGGCGGATGATCTCGAACGAGAACGGGTCGTACAGCTCGCACACGTCCACGTCGGAGGTGCCTAGACCGGCCATACCGAAGGCGCGGCGGGCAGCGCGGCGCCCGACATAGCCGTTCGGGACGTCGTCGAGGCTGCCGGCGAGATCCCAGGCGGGCGCGTGCCTGTAGGCGGGTCCGAGCGCGTCCAGTCCTCCGCCGAGGACGTACACCGGGGTGCCCGGAAGGTCGGCGGCACGCTCGACGGTCGTCATCAGCAGGCCGCACCCTCCTTCCGAGGTCGTGGCGCAGTCGAGAAGGTGGAACGGGTCGGCGATCATCCGGGAGCCCAGGACGTCGGCCACCGTGTAGGGGCCGCGGCCGAAATAGACCGCATCCGGGTTGACGTGGCCGTTGTTGCGGATGGTCGCGGCCACCTCGGCCAGCTGCTCGGGTGTCGTGCCGTGCAGGTACATGTGGCGCCGCGCTATGAGGGCGAACTCGGCGGCCGTGTAGAGGCCGAACGGTACGACGAACTCGTTGGCCGGACGGGTCCATGGCGCGGTGGCGGCGCGCTCGGTGTACAGACCCGCTCCCCCGTCGGCGAGCAGGACCGTGCGCGCCAGTCCCGTGGCGATCAGGCTCGCCGCCTGCAGCACCCCCGCGATACCGCTCGCGCCGTTGGAGTTCCAGGCCGGCCCGATGCCGAGCGCGTAGATCAGCTCGGGGGCATGCTTGCTGAACACGGCGTCGACCTCGGACGCCGGAACCGCCGCCTCGGCGAGCACGCCACGGGCCGCCTCCAAGGTGATCGAGAACGCGGTGTGCCCTTCGAGCACGCGGGCTTGGCGAGTGTTGTGCGCGGCGATGATCACCACGTCACGGAAGGGATGTCCGCTCACGGTCGCGTCCTCACAGGTTGTCCGGTCGTTCACCGATGACGCCGATATCCCGCAAGGTGGTGATCTGCTCTGCGGTCAGACCCGCGACCTGCCTCAGCACCTGGTCGTTGTGCTGGCCCAGCGTCGGCGCCGGCCGGGCAAGCCAGGGCCCGGACCTGGACGCCGACCGAAACGGCATTCCCGGCATCGTCCGGGCACCGAGCACGGGGTGTTGGACGGTCTCAGCGAAGCCCCGGCGGGTGAATTGAGGATTGTCCAGCACGTCCACGGGTGGCACGACGCGGGCCGCCGGAACGCCGCGCCCGAGCAGCAACTCGGCGAGCTCTGCGGCGTCGCGTCCTGCACAGTGCGCGGCGAGGTGTTCGTCGATCCAGTCGTGGGCGTGGCGCCTGCCTTCCCGCGAGGCCAGCTCCGGCGGGCTGGCCCATTCGGGGTCGCCGAGCACCGTGCGCAGCGCCGCCCAGTGCTCGTCGGTCACGATCGCCAGGGCCAGCCATTGGTCGTCATCGGGGCCGCCGCACCGGTAGAGGTTCTGCGGCGCGGCCACGGGCCCGTGATTGCCCGTCCGCATGAGATCCGCGCCGTAGGCCTCATGCTCGATCAGCAGCTCCGCGGCAACGTTGAGCGCGGACTCGACCATCGGCACCTCGACGAAGACGCCATGGCCGAGCGTGTCGGCGCGCTCGAGCGCGGCGAGCGTCGCCACAACGGCGTGCATTCCGGCAAGCGGGTCGCACGGGCCTTTGAGAACCATCGGCGCGGCGTCGGGGTATCCGGTCATCCACGCCAGTCCCGTCGCCTGCTCCATCGTCTGCGCGAATCCGGTGCGGTCCCGCCAGGGCCCATCCAGGCCGAAGGCAGGCATCCGCACGAGCGTGACCTGAGGGCAGGTCTCTTGGATGAGGTCGGCGGTGATGCCGAAGTTTCCGAGCACACGCGGCGAGAAGTTCTCGATCAGGACATCGGCGTTGGCCAGGAGCCGGAAAAGGACGTCCCGTCCCTCCGTCCGGGTCAGGTCCAGGGTGATGCTGCGCTTGCCGGCGTTGGCGCCTTGGAACACCCCTCCCCATTCCCACCAGCCGTCGACGCTCGGAGGGCGGGTCGAGGTGAAGCGCATGCCGTCAGGCCGCTGCGTCGACTCGATCTTGATCACGTCCGCACCGAGCGCGGCGAGCACCTGGGTCGCTGCCGGGCCTGCCCAAAAGCCGGTCAGGTCGATGACCCGAACGCCGTCCAGCGGATGACCGTCGGGTTTGGTGCCGAATCGCTCCCGCGGGGCCCAGCCGATGCGGCCGGTGTGCTCGCCGAGGGCCGGTGCGGGGCGCGGCGCGGAGCCTGCCGCACCGTCGACCAGGTAGGGCCGGCGCGGCTGCACGAACCCCGCCGGGTTCTTGACGAAGACCCCGCGCGCGGTGAAGTGCTCGTTGGCCGTCACGGTCGCGGGTGTCGCGATCGGCGACACCGGGATGCGCAGGGCGCTCGCGATCTCCTCGATCGCCGATGACGGAAGCGCAGACGTCCACGTCTCGATGATCTTCTGGAACTCGGCATAGCGGGCCTGGCGGTGCTTCGGGTCGATGATCGTCGGGTCCTCCAGCAGATCAGGGCGATCGATCATCACCAGGAAGTCCTGGAACATCTGCGCGGTGATCGTGCAGAATCCGATCCAGCCGTCGGCGCTGCGCTCGACCGAAGGGATCTCGACCGTGCGCCGCGCCGGCCTGGTGCCCGAAAGGGCGGCCGTGAGCGGCGTGTACAGCGACATGGCGACGCACATGCACTCGAGCATCGACAGATCAATGCGCTCGCCCTGCTGGCCCCGACGACGGGAGCCGGTCCGCAGCGCCAGCGCCGCTGCGGCCGCATAGCTGCCCGCGATCCACTCTCCGAGACGTCCCCCTGCAGGCACGGGCGGCCGGTCGGGGAGCCCGCGGCCGCCGGTCGAACCGGCGAGGGCCTGGAGCGTGAACTCCGTCCAAGGCCGCCGGGCCCACGGGCCGTACCGGCCGAAGGGCGTGATCGACACGATGTCGAGGGCCGGATGTTCGGCGCGGATCCGCGCGTAGGTCGCCTCGTCCAGGCCCGGTTCGACGAGCAGGTCCGCACCGGCAAGAAGCTCAGAGGTCTCGCTGTCACCGAGCCGCCCCAGCACCGATCGTTTGCCGGCATTGAGGAAGTGGAACATCGCGCCGTCGGCGGAACCGAGGTCCGCATGCGAAGCCGTCCAGCGGCGGTACTCGTCGCCGGCCCCGTGCTCCAGCTTGACCACATCGGCACCGGCGTCGCTCAGCAGTTTCGTCGCATAGGGGCCGGCGATCCCCGTTGTCAGGTCGAGCACCCGGAAGTCCGTCAGCAGCGACATAGGACTGTGCTCCTTCTCCGAAGGCCAGGTCGACGACTCGGGGCCCGCCTCACTGGTGCTCGCTCAGGAACGGTTCGTCGAGGTCATGGCGGCCCCGGTAGAACAGCAGCGGCCGGTGGTCGCGTTCCACCCCGAGCTCTCGGACACGGCCGACGACGATGTCGTGGTCGCCGCCGTCGTGGACGGCCTCGATGGAGCAGTCGAGCCAGGTGAGGACACCGTCCAAGACGACGGCCCCCGCCGCCGTCCGCCGCCACCCGACCACGCTGAACTTCGGAGCCGAGGTCGCGCCGAATGCCGCGCACACGTCGCGCTGATCATCGGCCAGCACATTGACGCTGAACCTGCCGCCGTTGCGAATCCGCGGCCAGCTGGTGGACGTGCGGCCGGGACAGAACAGCACCAGCGGCGGGTCGAGCGACAGCGAGGTGAAGGACTGGCACGCCAATCCGACCGGTTCCCCGCGGTCCAGCCCCGCGACCACAGTGACGCCAGTGCAGAAGTGCCCGAGCACGTTGCGGAACGTCTGGGCGTCCACAGGCGTGGACATATGACCTCCTTCAGCCCTGAGCTGAGCCGACCATCGCCGCCTGCCGCGGTGACCGGCGGATCCAGTCACCACTCGGGCACCTGCAGGACGCCGTTGCGAACGGCGTCGTCGATCGACTCGCGCAGCTGTTCACAGGTCGGGATCAGCGCTGTCCTGGGTGGACCCAACCGCGCGAGCCGCTCGGTGAACTCTGCGCAACGACCGGAGTCACCGGTCCACTGCACGGAGGTCTGGGCGAGACTGTTCTTCTCCACCAGCACGACGGCGCCGCATTGAAGGCACGACACGCGTTGCACAGCGCTCTCCCCATCCGCGGAAGGTCGGTCACCAGCAGGCGAGGCGATGCCGCCTCGCCGGCGGCGCTTCATCCCGGTACGACCGGCGCGCCGCCCTGCCGGGCGAGGTTCCCCTCGACCTCGCGCTGCCAGTACTCGATCGGACGCTGAGTGTCCAGCTCAAACTCGAACCGGTTCGTCATCTCCGGAGTGACGGCCTCGACATCCACGTAGAACTGCTCGTACCAGCGCCGCAGCTGGTAGACGGGGCCGTCTTCCTCGCAGAGCAGCGGGTTGTCGATGCGGGTCTTGTTCTTCCAGATCTCGACGTCCTGCAGGAACCCGATCTCGACCCCGCTGGCGGAGGCATCGGCCAGCTGCTGCGCTTCTTCCTCCGGCCGGCCCGGCTGCTTCTTGACGATGACCCCCCACTGCAGCACGAAGCTCGTCGGAGTCACCGGGTAGTGGCAGTTGATCAGGACGGTCTCGGTCTCGATGGCGCCGTTCGATCCCTGCAGCCAGTCGATCATGTACGCCGGCCCGAAGTACGTGGCCTCCGACCGACCGAGCTTCTCCTCCTCGCCCTCGGCCTTGGCGTAGTTGGACCCGAAGCTGATATCGGCACGTGCCTTCGAGTGCATGTACTGCGACGCATGGTGCCCTTCGAAGACGTTCTTGAAGTACACCGGGAACGAGTAGTGGACGTAGAAGAAATGTGCCATGTCGACGACGTTGTCCACGATCTCGCGGCAGTTGGCGCCCTCGATGAGAACGGAGTTCCACGTCCAGTCGGTCCACTCGTCGGAGAAGACAGCGTCGATCCGGGGAATCGTCACCTCGGCTGGCGGCGGATTCCCTTGAGGGTCATTCCAGACGAAGAGCTGCTTGTTCTCCTCTAGTACCGTCCAGGCTTTCGTGCGGGCCCTGGGAGGTACCCTCCGGGCATAGGGAATGCCGGCGCAGCGCCCGGAACCGGACCATCGCCAATCGTGGAAGGGGCAGGCCAGGTCGTCGCCTTTGATCGTGCCCTGCGTGAGGTCACCGCCCATGTGCGGGCAGTACCCGTTGAGCACGTTGAGGTTTCCGGAACTGTCGGAGAACACCACGAGCTTCGTGCCGAACGCGTGGACCGCGTGCGGCTTGCCATCCCGGAAGCTGTCGGCGAGCCCCAGGCAGTGCCAGCCTCGCGCATACCTGGTAGGCGGTGCACCGGTCTCGATAACGCGCACCTCATCCGTCTGCGCTGAAGCCATCGCTCCTCCAAGTCCGCTCCCCGAGCCAAGCCGTTCAAGCACCATCGTCCGAACCCGTGAGTCTTGGGGGAAGCGACTCTCCCACTCATTGGAACCGCTTCTGCGGACTGCCGGCAGACGACAGGGAATGCCGATATCAGGGACGTTTGCTACGAGGTGGTCCTCACGCCGATGGCGGTACTGCTCCTGGCAGCGCTTTCCACCAGGCGCAGTACAGCGAATTGGATGGCCGGTTTCGCGCCAACCGGTGGCGTCCCCAGGCCTTGCGTAATCGCGGTTAGGTGGGGCGGGCAGTCGCCATGGCCGAGGGATAACCGAGCCCGGCTCGGTCGGCCAAGAGGGAGATATGATCGCCGCGGTCATGCCCCGCAACTGGTCTCAGCTGAGCCCGGGACGTCATCACGCGTTGCCGCACGGGCTTCAAGACTCCCAAGTACGCCGCGATCGTCGATGCTCTCCCGGAGAGCCCGGCGGCAAACGCCGGCTCCCTCGCAGGTCGCCGATGTGACGACGATCGAGGTTGCGTTGGCGGTGTGCCTCTGCCCGGTCCGGCCCGGGGAGCAGACCGTCCCGGGCCGGACCGACCGTCTCGGCGCTCTGGTCCCCCGCGGCGTCTGTCAGGCGATGACGCAGTGGGTCCGGCTGAAGATCGTCGGCATGCACTTGTTGCAGTGGATGCACAGCGAGCGGGCGGCGGGCTCGTTGTGGATGCGGTTGATGAGGTCGGGCTCGCGCAGCAGTGCGCGCGCCATCGCGACGAACTCGAAACCCTCCGCCATGGCCAGATCCATGGTGGAGCGCTGAGTGATGCCGCCGAGCAGCACCAGCGGCAGGTCCAGCGCGGCGCGGAACTGGCGGGCGCTGTCCAGCAGGAACGCCTCCTGGTACGGATAGGCGCGAATGAAGCGGCTGCCGACCAGGTTGATGCCGAAGCGCAGCGGCTGCCCGAACGTCGCGGCGAACTCGCGGACGGGCGCGTCGCCGCGGAACAGGTACATCGGATTCAGCAGGGAGCTGCCGGCGGTCAGTTCCAGGGCGTCGACGCTGCCGTCCCGCTCCAGCCAGCGGGCGACCTGGAGGCTCTCGTCGAGCCAGAACCCGCCCGGCACGCCGTCGTCCATGTTGAGCTTGGCCAGGATCGCGATGCGGTCGCCGACGGCGTCGCGAACGGCGCGCGCAGCGCTCAGGGCGACCTTGGCGCGGTTGGCCAGGGAACCCCCGAACCCGTCCCGCCGCTTGTTGATCTTCGGGCTGAGGAACGAGCTGGCGAAGTAGTTGTGCCCGAGGTGGATCTCGACCGCGTCGAAGCCCGCCTCGATCGCCAGCTTCGCGGCCTCGCCGTGCGCCTGGGCGATGCGCTCGACGTCGGCGGCGGTGGCCCTGCGGATCCGCTGCATGCTCATCGGGCTGAACGAGGCGGACGGCGCCAGCGCCGGAACGCCGTTGGACTTTCCGTTGGCGACCGGTCCGGCGTGCCCGATCTGGGCCGACGCCGCGGCGCCTTCGGCGTGCACCGCCTCGGTGAGGCGGCGCAGGCCGGGCAGCGCCTCCGGGCGCATCCAGACCTGGTCGCGTTCGGTGCGTCCCTCGGGGGCCACCGCGCAGTAGGCCATGGTCGTCATCGCGACGCCGCCCGCGGCGTGCCGTCGATGGAACTCGATCAGGTCGTCGGAGACCAGCGCGCCTTTGGTCATGCCTTCGAAGGTGGCGGACTTGATGATGCGGTTGCGCAGGGTCAGCGGCCCGAGCCGGGCGGGCTCGAACACCTCGGGGGTGTTCTGTTCGGTGGTGGTCACGTCATCCTCCTCGAGGGGTCAGAAGGTCATCGCGGTCGGCTGGGCATCGGGCCGCATGGCGGCGTCGGTGCCGCCGTCGACGAACAGGACCGCCCCGGTGGTGAACCGGGCCTCCGGCTTGAGGAACTGGTGCACCCAGAACGCGATGTCCTGCGGGCGGCCGAAGACGCCCAGCGGCATCGGCGTCGGGAACTCGTCGGGGTCCGTCTCGGCGGCCGTGCCGGTCGACCCGAGCATGAGCGGCGTGAGCACGGCGCCGGGAGCGATCGCGTTCAGCAGCACTCCGCGCCGCGCCCAATCAGCCTGGACTGCGGTACGGCGCACCCAGCGGGCCAGGGCGAACTTGGACGTGGCATAGGCGCCGATGCTGGGCGCCATCTCGATGATCTCCGCGGGCATGGCGCTCTGCGCGGCGAGAGCGCGCTCGCGGGCGGCGTCCTCGTCGCCGGCCAGCGCGAGCTCCGCCAGGTCCTCGTCGATCAGGGGGACAGTCGTCGCCGAATTGGACCCGATCACCACGGCGCGTCCGGCACCCGACCGCACCAGCGCCGGATGGAGCCCCTCCAGCAGCGCCACCGGGCCGAAGTAGTTGATCGACATGACGGCAGCCGCATCCCGCATGTTCGGGCCCACCCCGGCGATGGCCGCGACGCCGTCGAGCACGCCGCCGGCGGCGGACAGGATCCCCTCTACGGCGGCGCGCCGTCCATCCGCGGTACCTAGATCGGCCGTGACGTCGGCGTCGTGGAGATCGACCCCGATGACGGTGTGACCGGCGTCTGCGAGGAGCGCGGCGCTCGCAGCGCCCATGCCCGAGGCGGATCCGGTGACCGCGATAGTTCCCATGGTCCAGGTCTCCCTTCCGGAGCTCGGCGCGCACGAGCACGTTGCCGACCGAGCATCTCTAGCGTTGTCCAATCACTGATTGGATACTGCCTAGAGGGTATGTGATGCAATGGGCCACATGGCAGACGCTTCCCCATCCACCCGCGACCGCCTGCTCGACGCCGCTGAGCAGCTCTTCCTGGAGAAGGGGGCCGATCAGGTGTCGGTCCGCGCCGTCAACGCCGAAGCCGGCCTCAACCCGGGCGCGGTGCACTACCACTTCGGATCGCGGGAGGGGCTGATCACTGCACTGCTGGAACGCGAGTTGCTGCCGCTGTGGGCCGATCGGCTGGAGGCGATCGCCGACCAGTCCGGAACGGACGGCCCCTCGAAGCCGCAGGCCCGGGTGGGAGAGCTGGTGGCGGCCGTCGTCCAGCCCTTCGAGGAACTGGCGAAGACGGAAAAGGGTCGGATGCTGTGCCATCTGCTGGCCCGCTTCGCTCTGCCCGGCTGGCGCCTGCCGAACGTCTCCCCCTGGTTCAGCTCGGTCCCGTTCGAGGTGATGCTCGCACGCGCCATGCCGGAACTGCCGGGCCGCGAGGTCGCCGAGCGATGGCGGCTGGCCTTCACCCTTCTGCTGGAGGTCTACGGGCATCCGCTGACGTCCACCCCAGCGGCGGCGATCGCGCCACCGGAGACCGGGACCGTCATCGCCTTCCTCACCGCCGGCTTGACCGCGCCCTCAGCCGGAGACGGCTCCTGACCGCTGCCTCGATGCACAGAGTGCACGCTCTCCTCGATGGAAGTCACGGAGTCGGCAGCGACGTTCCCCCGCACTGGACGATCGATCCCGTCGATGTCGTGACGACTCCAGCGGCTCCCTGTGGGAGCCGCTGAGCACGAATCCACGAATCAAGGTCCAAAGGAACGCGGACAAGAGCGAGGCTGGCCGGGCAGTACCGTCGTCGGTGTGAGCAGCCAGCGGAAACCGCGCGGCCCCTATCGCAAGGGCCTGGAGCGCAGGGAACAGATCCTGCGGACGGCCCTCGAGGTGTTCGCCCAGCAAGGGGACCGCGGTTCGTCCATCCAGGAGATCGCCGACCGGGTCGGCCTCTCTCAGACGGGACTGCTGCATCACTTCGGTTCACGTGAGGAGCTACTGCTCGCCGTCCTGAAGCGGCGGGACACCCTCGACACCGAGGTCACCGAGCAGCCGCGCAGTTCCGGGGAGGCCGTCGCGCAGACGGTACGGCACAACATGGAGCAGCCGGGCCTGGTGAAGCTGTTCGTGGCGCTGTCTGCGGCCGCCACCGACCCTGCGCACCACGCACACGGCTTCTTCACTGACCGTTACGGCGATCTCGTGTCGCTGCTCACGCATGGGCTGGAGGAAGGTCAGCGCTCTGGCCGGGTCCGTGACGACGAAACGGCAGAGCACATGGCCCGACTGCTGCTCGCCGTGTGCGACGGCCTACAGATTCAGTGGCTCCTTGATCCGTCCGTCGACATGGCTGCGCTGGTCGAGACGTTCAACAGGATGTGCGAGGCGGCCGGCGATGCCACGAGCCCGGATCAGGTCGAATGAGCGCGCGGCCATCCGGCGCCGGGTGGCCCGACAGCAGGCCTTAAAACAGAGTTCTACTCGGCTTTAACCTTGACGCGTGGCGTGGCACACATCTACGGTCGCAACAGGGACAGCGATTAAAACGTTTTAATCACCCTTCGGAGCCCACCGGGCGTCCCGTTCGACCGACCTGCTCGCCAGGAGTCCTCATGTTCGCCACCCCACCGCGGCGCCTGCGCACCGGCGCCGTGGCCTTGGCGGTGACCGCGGCCGCGCTCGCGGCGCCCGGCACCGCCTCGGCTGCGTCTCCCTCACCGTTCGGAACATCGTTCGCGCGCGCGTTCGCCGACCCGCCCTCCGAAGCCAGGCCGAAGATCCGGTACTGGTGGCCCTGCGGCGACATCACTTCCGCGTCGGTCGACGCGGAAGTGAAGCAGATCGCCGATCATGGGTTCTCCGCCGCCGAGATCTCCTGCATGTTCAGCACGAACCCCGCCGAGTCTGGCTGGGGCAGCCCGACGCTCAACGACCGGCTCAAGACGGCCGTGGAGGCCGGCCGCAAGTACGGGGTCCGCATCGACTTCACTGTCGGTCCTTCGTGGCCGCTGGTGGTCCCCGGCCTCACCCCCGACGCCCCGCAGGCCGCACAGGAGATCGCCTACGGACGCGCCGTCGTCAAGGGCGGCGCCCCCTACACCGGGCCGGTGCCGTCGGCGCCCGCGCCGCACGCCGGCGTCACCAAGCAGACCCTCGTGGCGGTGCAGGCGGTCCGTTGCGCCTCCAGCTGCACGGCGGCCAAGCCGGTCAAGCTGGAGAAGAGCTCTCTGGTGGACCTGACCGCGAAGGTCCACAACGGCACGGTCTCCTGGACGGCGCCGGCTGGAGGCGAATGGGTGCTGCTCGGCTACTGGCAGCGCGGCACCGGGCAAGCATCCGTCGCCGGGCAGGCCGCCTCCAGCGAACCGGCGTACGTCGTCGACCACTTCGGCTCAGCCGGGGCGAAGGCGGCGACCGACTACTGGGACGCGCACATCCTGACGCCGCAACTGCGGCAGCTGCTCAAGCGCGACGGCGGGAACCTCTTCGAGGACTCCTTGGAGCTGGACTCCGGCCAGCACTGGACGTGGGACCTGCTCGCCCAGTTCCAGAAGCGGCGCGGCTACCCGCTCCGGGACGACCTGCCCGTCCTGTTCATCGACAAGATCCACCGGCAGTACACCTCGGTGACGCCGGACGACGCGCCGGACTTTGAGTTCACCGACGGCAGCGGCGCCCGCGTCCGCGACGACTACTACCGCACCCTCACCGACCTGTACACCGACGATCACGTCAAGCCGCTGCAGACATGGGCCCATGCGCGCAACCTCCGCTACCGCGCCCAGCCCTACGGAACGACCATCGACACCCCCAGCATCGACGCCAAGGTCGACGTTCCCGAGACCGAGTCCCTGGGCATGCAGGCCGGCTACACCGACGACCCCTTCCACTGGATCTCCAGCGGCGCCGTCCACCTCTCCGGGCGCAAGGTCTTCTCGCTCGAATGTTGCGCGACCTACAACGAGGCATACGGGCAGACATGGCCGGAGATGTTGAAGCACTTCAACACCGCCTTCGCCCATGGCGTCAACCAGATCGTCTACCACGGATTCGCCACCGAGCAGGGGCTCGGCGCCCAGTGGCCGGGCTTCTCCCCGTTCACGCTGCAAGGCGGCAACGGCTTCTCCGAAGCGTGGGGACCGCGCCAGCCGACCTGGGACGACACCAGTAAGATCACCGGCTGGACCGCCCGGATGCAGTACGCCCTGCGCCAGGGACGCCCCTCGGTCGACCTGGCCGTATACCGGCAAAGCTATGGCACCAAGGTCAACGAGCCGGACGGCGCGGCCGGATTCACCTACGACTTCACCGGCCCGGACCAGCTCGACGGGGCCCCCGTCAAGAACCACCTGCTCGCCCCCGGCGGTCCCGGCTACCGGGCACTTGTCCTGGACCGCCAGGCGACTCTGCCGGTGAAGACCGCGCGCGAGTTCCTCGACCATGCTCATGACAGCCTGCCCATCGTGATCGTCGGCGCGCCGCCGACCCGCACACCCGGCGACTACAAGGCCGCCCAGCAGGACGCCGAACTCGCCGGACTCGTCAAGCAGCTGCTCGCGCAGCCCTCCGTCAGGCACATCGATGCGCAAAGCGAACTGCCCGCCGCCCTCAGCAGCCTCGGCGTGCATCCCTCGGCGCAGGCCACCAAGCCGGGCCTGCTCACCGTCCGCCGGGCCCTGCCGCAGGGAGATCTGTACTACCTGTACAACCCGACCTCGTCGGCAATCTCCACACAGGTGACCCTGGACGGCGGCGGCAGGCCCTACGAACTGGACGCCTGGAGCGGAGAGATCAACCCGATCGGCCAGTACGCCGTTCAGGCCGACCGCACCACGGTTCCGGTCAGTCTGGCTCCGGGCGCCACCACCGTCATCGCACTCGGCGGCGGCACCGCCCGGCACGTCACGGCCACTACCGGCGGCGAGACCAGCATCCAGAACGGCGCACCGCAACTGCGTGCGACCAAGGCCGGCACCTACACGGTGACCCTCGACAACGGCAAGAAGACGCAGGTGAACGTGCCTTCCGTCCCGGCAGCCCAGGAACCCCGGGACTGGGCGCTGTCCGTGCAGGACTGGCACCGCGGCGCTGACGGGAAGCACGAAGTGACCCAGCACCAGCTCAGGCTCACCGCGCTCACGCCGTGGAGCGCGATCCCCGAGTTGCAGGACGTCTCGGGTGTCGGAACCTACAGCACGACGGTGACCATGGACGAGGCGGGCGGCGCCTACCTCGACCTCGGCCAGGTCACCGACACCTACGAGGTGACCGTGAACGGCCGGAAGCTTCCTCCGGCCGACCAGGTGGCCCGGCGGCTCGATCTCGGCGGGTACCTGAAGCAGGGATCGAACGCGATCACGATCCGCGTCGCGACCCCGCTGCGGAACCGGCTGAGGGTGACCGACGGTTTCCCCGGACAGACCCAGCAGCCCCGCCAGCAGTACGGCCTGATCGGCCCGGTCCGCGTGGTGCCGTACCAGCAGGTGCCGATCACGAACTGACCATCGCAACGGTCACGGCCCGCCCGATTCCACCATGGATGCGGGCGGGTCACCGGCCAGTTGCCGAAGACCTCGCAGTTGCCTAACGCTGGCAGTCCGCAGGCCGGCTCCGAAGACGCACGGACTTCTCCGCCACCGGCCAGAGTTCGACCGGCCGCTCGCCGAGCGTCGGTCCCGTACTGCCACCCAAGGTTGCCGTTCGACAAACGGTCGCCGACCACGGCATCGATTCCCGCTGCCGAACCGACTCCAAAGAACCCTCGGTTCTCCGGACAAGCCCGCCCGTCACGCCAGAACTGCGGCCTCATCGGGCCGGCCGCTTCGCTCTTCGCCAATATGGCCGGCAAAGAATAGACCGGCGCCGAAAATCATATGCCTGGACAGTTCTCGGCAAGCCGTCGAGAACTGTCCAGGCATGCCCTTTTGCGCACCGCTTGGTCGTCATCGAAAATTGGGCCCGATTTAATCTTGTTGACCCCATTCGCGCATGTTAGCTTCAGGCTTGCTACTGGCAAGTAGGGAGCAAATGGACTGCTCTTTGACACTTGCCTCACCACTCCCCCTGGAGCGATTCATGCGCGCTTTCAGATCGGCTCACACGTTCGCTGTGGCCGCCGCCCCGGCCCTCGCTTTCCTCGCCGCTCTCGCCACCCCTGCCCATGCGCAGGCGGCCTACCGCGAGTACGTCGCGCTCGGCGACTCCTTCGCCTCGGGGCCGGGCATCTCGACGCAGGTCGACAAGGCCTGCCAGCGCTCGGACCACAACTACGCCCATGTTCTGGCGGAAGCTCTGGAGCCCGCCAAGTTCACCGACGTCAGCTGTGGCGGTGCCATCACCGCCGATCTCACGCAGTCGCAATCGACGACCGGGGCTCCGCCGCAGTTCGGCGCGCTGAGCCCGAACACCGACCTGGTCACCCTCACCATCGGCGGCAATGACATCGGCTTCGGCGAGATCATCGGTACCTGCGCCCAGTTGTCGCTCGGTGAATGGTGGAGCAATCCCTGCCAAAAGCACTACACCTCGGGCGGCACCGACCAGCTCCAAGCCCGGATCGAAGCCACCGCGCCTAAGATCGACGCCGCCGTCCGAGGCATCCGTGCACGTGCCCCCAAGGCCAAGATCGTGGTGACCGGCTACCTTCGCATCACGCCGGACACCGGCGGTTGCTGGCCCAGCGTGCCGATCGCGCCGGGCGACCTCCCATGGCTCAGCACCGTACATCGCAGTCTCGACGACATGATCGAGAAGCGCGCTGAGGCAAACGGCGCGACGGCCGCCAACCCCTTCCAGGTGAGCACCGGCCACGACGCCTGCAAGCCTACCGGTGTCCGCTGGACCGAGCCGGTTCTCAATCTCGCCGCCCCCGCCCACCCCAACGCCGCCGGAATGGCGGCCGTGGCCGGACTCGTCAAGGCCAAGCTCAGCACGTGAGCGGCCCGGTGTCCCCTCGGCCCGCCCCGGGCCGGGGGGACCGATCATTCCGCTCTATCCGGGGTCGACGCGGCGAGGAAAGCCGTCGAAAACGACTGCGCGTAGCCATAATCGGGGGATGATGCTCAGCCCGAGAGAGCGGTACACGTGCATCGCTGTTTGCGCCTTGAGGACAGTCTGGTCGGACGATCCCGATCAGTCGTCTGACGGCGCGCGGACCTAGAGGCGGCGGGCGACGGCGAGCACGATCGGCGCGGCGAGCCAGCACAGGTATGCGCCGGTGCTCGTGGTCAGGAACGGGACGGAGACCCCGAATGCTGCTGCCAGGCAGATGCTGCGCACCAGGCTCTGGGCGAACACCGGGGTGGGACGTCGGCGCGGTCCAGGTGTTCGCGTCGGGCCTTCCGGATGATCAGCGCGAACGTCGCGGACGCACTCTGCCGGGCGTCAGCGGGTGTCGGCATCGAGGGCATGTTGGACGAGGGCGGTGAGGACGTGCTTGGCGGAGTCCCGCTGTCGGACGTCGCAGAGCACGATCGGCGTCTGCGGATCCAGATCGAGCGCCGTCCGGATCTTCTCAACGCGATGGCGTTTTGCGCCATCGAAGCAGTTCACCGCGACAATGAAGGGCGTGTTGCGCTGTTCGAAGAAGTCGATTGCGGAGAAGCTCGTGGCAAGGCGCCGGGTGTCGGCGAGCACCACGGCTCCGACGGCTCCGTAGGCCATGTCGCGCCACATGAACCAGAAGCGTTCCTGGCCGGGTGTGCCGAATAGGTAGAGGGTGATCCCGTCGGGGAAGGTGATGCGGCCGAAGTCCATGGCGACGGTTGTGGTGCTTTTGCGTTCAATCCCATTCAGGTCGTCCACGTCGGTGCTCACATCGGTGAGCTGTTCTTCGGTGCGCAGCGGGCGGACTTCGCTGATCGCTCCAACGAAGGTGGTCTTGCCGACTCCGAATCCGCCAGCGATGAGGATCTTGAGTGCGAGATGGGTGTCGCTGTGGCCGCCTGTGGCGCCGGTAGCCGGGTACGGGTCGGCGGGGTCGGGATCAGAGGGCGCGTAGATCATTGAGAACTCTCTGGAGGATACGGGGGTCTGGTCGTGCGGCGAGCGGAGCACCGCGTTGCTCGGTGACCAGGCCTTGACGGTGAAGGTCTGCGATCAGGACCTGCACGACGCCCAGCGGCAGGTCGATCTCGGAGGTCAGGTCGGCCAGGGTGTGCGGGACCCGGCACAGGTCCAGCAGCCGCTGCTGGTCGCGCGACATCCGAGTCCGCTCTTCAGCGGCTCTTCCGGTGGTCACCAGGACGGTGACGAGGTCCAGGCGGATTCCCTGGGGACGTGTCCGCCCTCCGGTGAGGGCATAGGGGCGGACGAGCGGTCCGGCATCGGATCCGATACGGCGTTCCCGCGGTGCGTCCATGGTTCATCTCGCGGTGGAGGCGTCGGCCGCACCAGCCGGCCTGGGAGCGGCGGTCAGCCGCTTGCGGAGACGCTTGGTGAGCAGGGCCATTTCGTAGCCGACCAGGCCAGCGTTGCCTCCAGAGCCGCTGAGGACCGCCAGGCAGCTGCCGTTGCCAGCCGCGCAGACGAAGAACAGGGCGTCGTCCATCTCGATGATGGTTTGCCGTACCTGCTGCTTGCGGAAATGCTCGCGGGCGCCGTTGGCCAGGCTCTGGAGGCCTGCGGAGATCGCCGCGAGGTATTCGGCACCGTCGCGGGTGATGTTGCTCGATGCGCCCATCACCAGGCCGTCCTTGGACAGCAGCACAGCCTGCCGTACCTCTCCGATCCGGTCGACCAGGTCGTCCAGCAGCCAGCTCAGGTCACTGGCCGCGCTTGGCTGGGTCATGATGTGTCCCCCTTGGACAATCGTTCGTCGAAGACCTGCAGCCTGTCCTCGTCGGCGGCGTCGCTCTCGTCATCGGTTTCGCGGCCCGCGGTCCAACCGGCCTGCAGCGAGGAGAGCAGGTCGCGGTTGGCCTCCGGGCTGTACTCGTCGACGTCGTCCTGCTTCGCGGGGCGCATGGCGTGCCGACCCTGCTGCGACGCCTCGGGCGCACGCAGTTGCGGGGCCAGATGTTTCTGCCTTGTCCGGCGCGGAAGTTCGTCGGTGTCGTCGTCCCCTGTGGGAGCCAGCGTCGGTATTCCCGACGACACGTCGGTGAAGTTCGACTCCTCGCTCGTCCACACACTCTGTTCCTGGGGCGGCTGCGGGAGCCGGTCCGGCGGCGCATTCCTCGCCCGGGGCTTTAAGACCGCCACGGTCTCGCGGGGCCGCTCGCTCAGCCGGCGCGGGATGTCCATCGCATTGTGGGAGGTCGGAGACCTGCCGTCCTGGATCACCAGCGCCATCGGAAGCAGCACGACGGCGGTGACGCCGCCGTAGGCCGACGGCTGGAGGACGACGCCGATGCCGTGACGGGTGGCGAGCCGGGCGACGACGAACAGCCCGAGGCGATCGGTGTCGGCCAGGTCGAACTCCGGTGGGTCGGCGAGTTGCCGGTTGATGGCGGCCAGCTCGTCGGAGTCCAGGCCGACGCCGCGATCCACTACTTCGATGGCCAGTCCGTTGGCCGCCAATGCCGCCCGGACCGACACTTCGGTGTGCGGGGGAGAGAATGCCGTTGCGTTCTCGATCAGCTCGGCCAGCAGGTGGATCACGTCGGCGACCACCGGCCCGGTGACCGACACTTGCGCTTCGGTGCTGACCTCGACTCGCGGGTAGTTCTCCACCTCGGCCAGGGACGCGCGCAGCAGATCGTCCACGGGGACGGGGTCGTCCCAGCCGCGGATGGTCTTCGATCCGGACAAGATGACCAGGCCCTCGGCGTGGCGGCGCATGCGGGTGGTCAGGTGGTCCAGGCGGAACAGGTCTTCCAGTTGGTCCGGGTCGGAGGCTCGCCGCTCCATCGCATCGAGCATCCGGAGCTGGCGGTGCAGCAGCGACTGGCTGCGCCAGGCCAGATTGATGAACACGCGGCTGATGCCCTTGCGCAGTTCGGCCTCGCCCACCGCCGCTTCGATCGCCGTCCGTTGAACCTTGGTGAAAGCGGCGCCGACCTGCGCGATCTCCCGGGTTCTGCCTTGACCGAACGGGGAGCTGTCGACGTCGGTGCCTGCCTGCTCGCCCTTGCGCAGGCGGGCGATGACCTCGGGAAGTCGCCGGTCGGCCAGATGCTGCGCGGCGCCTCGCAGCCCACGCAACTCGTTGGAGAGGCTCCGGGCGAACCTCACCGAGAACCAGATGGATGCCGCGACGACCACGAGGCCGAGGCCGCCGACCAAGGCCAGCCGCAGCAACACCTGCCTGCCGATCGCCTCGGTCTGGTGAGTCAAGACCCGCGAGGCGGCAAGCTGGGCGGAGCTCCACTCGGCCGTCAGCCGAGGGACGGTCGAGCGCCACTCCTGGAGGACGCTCGAAGGCACCGTCCGATTCGAACTCGCCGCCACACTGAGCTGATTCCATCCTCATTGGTCCTGGTGATGGATGGTGAGGATGGCCCGCACGATGGCGGATAGGCGGCTGGGTGAGCAGCGGGCCTTCCGCAAGATGTGCCAGCCCTTGAGAGCAGCGGC